>JAYUCN010000322.1:0-5037 GCA_043740335.1 Planctomycetota bacterium | reverse complement strand
GGGCGCCGTTCCGCGACTGGGCGGGATGGCTGCTGACGGGCAACTGAGGCGATCACTGCTCGTGTCGTTCAAGCACTGCCCGCTTCGCTCTCCAAGGGCGGTGGTTCGATCGTTGCTTCGAGGGGCTTCGTCGCCGGCAGGGCGGGCTTGCTGACGCCGATCATGCCGAGGAACTCGGTCGCGAACGCTTCGTAGTCGCGGGCACCATTGCTGTCCGGAGCGTGCTCGAAGATCGTGCGGCCGAAGCTCGGCGCCTCGGCGAGCTTCACGTTGTTGCGGATGCGCGCCTTCGTCAGCAGCGGGCCAAAGTGCGTGTCGATCTCGCGCAGGACCTCGGTGCTGAGGTTGGTGCGCGCATCGACCATGCACGGCAGCACGCAGGCGATCTTCAGCGCCGGGTTGAGGCGCTTCTGCACGAGCTGGATGATCTCCAGCAGCTTCGCCATGCCCTGCAGCGCCAGGTACTCGGCCTGCATCGGGATGACGACGAAGTCGGCCGCGACGAGCGCGTTCGCGCTGAGCACACCGAGCGACGGCGGGCAATCGAAGATCACGAAGTCGAACGAGGCGGCGTCAGGGAAGACCTCCAGCGCCTCGCGCAGGATCGTTTCGCGACCGATGCGATTGGCGAGCACCTGTTCGACGCCGGCCAGCGACGTGTCGCTCGGCACGACGAACAAGTTGGGCAGCCCCGTCGTCTGCACGAGGCTCTCGAGCCTGGCGTCTTCGACGAGCAGGTTCGTCAACGTGTTGCCCTCGAGGTCGGGTCGCTTGTCGACGTGCACCGTGAGGTTAGCCTGCGGGTCCATGTCGAGCAGCAGCACACGATGGCCGAGGTGGGCCAGCGCAGCACCAAGGTTGACCGTCGTCGTGGTCTTGCCGACGCCGCCCTTCTGGTTGATGACCGCGATGCGCTTCATGGCGAGGATGCCTCCACGCGGATACTGCTGCCGCGCCGGGCGGATGGCGAGCGATTTCTAGCCGAGCAGCAGCCGCAGGTCGCGCACTGGCAACGGACCGTCGTGGCAGAACGATTCGGCCGCGCGCACGCCGATGCGGGCCCCGTAGAACCGGTCGCGCACCTCGGCGCGCTCGAGCAGATCGAGGCCTTGCACGAGATGGCCGCGGTCGGGTGGAGTCAGTTGCGAACGGTAGCAGCGCACGACCTCGGCCTTCTGGTCAGCGACGGCCGAGATGTCGACGACGAGGCTCGGTTCGACGGGAAGGTTCCCGGGATACCGGAGGAACAGGCGTGGCCGATGCGGGGCGCCGAGCTGCGGCTCGTAGTTGCGCAAGCCGGCCAGGAAGAACGCACGCTCCACGAGCTGGGCCGCCACCACGTGGTCGGGGTGCACATCGCGTGCATGGGGAGCGAGCAGAAGGCGCGGCCGGGCGCTGCGCAGAGTGGCGACGAGCAGTCTTGTGCTCTCATCGTCGACGCAGAGACCGGTGTCCGGCAGCCGCAGGTTGTGTCGCGCAGAAACACCCAACCTGGTCGCGGCCGCGGCCGCTTCGGCGTCGCGGTCGGCGACGGTGCCGCGTGAACCCTTCTCGCCGCGCGTGCAGTCGACGAGCGACACCGTCTGTCCGCTGGCGATCAACAACAGAAGCGTGCCCGCAGCAGCGATCTCGATGTCGTCGGGGTGCGGCCCCAGGGCCAGCACGTCACAGGGCTTGAGATTCACGGTGATTTGGTCAGCAGATCAGAGCTCGAGCACCCCGTGCTCGATGCGGAATGGATCGGCGGCCTCGATGAGTGTGTCCGCGAGTGCTGGTCCGAAGGTGTTGAGGTAGGCAAGTGGCCCGAGCACCCGCTCCTGGATGCGGCTGCGCGGCCGCAGCGTGCTGCAGAGTCGCCGCAGCTGCTTGATGCCGGTGCCTTCGCGGTTCTGGCGCGCGTTGCGCACCTTCTGCAGCAGCCGCTCGATCTCCTCGAGTGACTTCGTGCGCGCGCGGTCGAGTGCGCTCAGCATCGAAGCGTCGAGTGCGCCGAGGCGAGGCGCGATCGCGTCGAGGTCGGTGCGCAGCCGGTTCTGCAATGAATCGAGCGCGTCCTCGACATCGTTGCCGTCGTTGCCCTGCAGCAGCTTCTCGGCGAGCTTCTCGGGCGGTTGGTCGAGGTCGGGCAGATCGAGCGAGAAGCGCGTGAGCAGTCGTTGCATCGACGGCTCGACCAACGTCATCGAGGCCCTGGGCACGAACACGGGCTGCGGCACGCCGAGCAGACGGTAGAGCGGGGCGACGGCGCACAGGTAGGCGAGCTCGCCGGGACCGACGACGAACGCGATGGTCGGCAGACAGGCGTCCTGCCACAGCGGGCGCAGCAGCACGCCGGGACTGAGGTCCTGCGCGCGGCCGGCCGTTTCGCCGTCGGCGAGCGGTTCGCGATGGCCGCCCGCGAGTTCGAACATCATGGTCGCCGCCGGGTCGAGCGTGACGTCGATGCCGACATCGGCGAGGTCGTCACAGGTCTGCTTGACCTTCTCCCGCACGTCGTTCGACTTGCCCCACCAGCGCAACAACGGATCGAACGCCTCCGGCGGCAGGTCGCGCGGCTCGATCACGAGCAGCCCGTGCCGGCCGAAGGTCTCGAACAGGATGCGCGCCTGCTGGTCGCCCAGAGTCTCCGCCGGATGCCGGGGCTTGAAGGTCGAGAGCACCCAGTCGCGATGCTCGCTCTGCGGCAGCAGCGGATCGATCTCCGCGAGCAGCTTGTCGATCTCGCGCCCGACGCTGATCGTGCGCAACGGCTCATTGGTGCGCTGCAGGTCGAGTCGGAAGCGCTGCACTTCCTGCGTCTGGTTGACGAGGAAGAAGCGATTCGCTTCGTCGAGGTCGTGGTCGTCGCTGTGATTCCAGTACAGCGGCACGACGCGCGGGCCAGAGGCCTCGGCGTTGATCTCGCGACAGAGCCGGATCGCGGTCGCGGTCTTGTGGAACGTGAACAACGGCCCGCCCATGAGCCCCGGCTGCTGGCCGGTAACGACGATGTGCACGTTCGGATCGAGCAAGGCCTCGGCGTTGGCGAGCACTTCGGGCGGGGCGCCGTGGCGCTCGGCATAGGCGCGCAGCGACTTGACGAGGACTTCGCGCGGCAGCAGGCGTCCGGCACCGGTCGGCGCGCGCCGCAGCAGTTCGCCGACCGTACGTGCACGCATGCCGACGAACGCGCCGAGATCGCGGTCGTCTTCGAGGAAGCGCTGATGCACCTCGGAGGTGCCGAGGCGTCGGAACGAGATGTGACGAAGCGTCGAAGTCACGAGTTGCCTTGCACGGTGGAACGCAGCATCGCGACGCTACGACATTCGGCGGCAAAGGTCTTGGCCGCTGCCTCGATGCGTTCGAGCCAGTCGGTGGCCGCTGGCGGAAAGCACTGCATGACACCGCGGCTCTGGGTGACGAGGGCGCCGAGCCCGCGTCGATCGAACGCGGCCGCGAGGTCGCTGACCTTGCCACCCTGCGCGCCCACCCCCGGCAGCAGCAGCCAGCTGTGCGGCAACAGCGCGCGCAGCCGCGCCAGTTCATGCGGCCAGGTGGCGCCGACCACGGCCCCCACCGGCGAATAGCCTTCCGCGCGTGGCAGGTCCGTGCCCCACCTGGTGACGGCGCGCGCGACGACATCACAGAGGGGCTCGCCCCCCACAGCCAGATCCTGGAAGTCGCGCGCACCGGGGTTGCTCGTGCGCACGAGCACGAACACCGCCTTGCCGCCGTGGTCGGGGTGGCAGGCCGCGAGGAACGGCTGCACGGAGTCGCCGCCCAGGTACGGATGCAAGGTGACCGCGTCGGCGATGCGGAAGTGGCCTTCGGCGTAGGCCTCGGCCGTGCTGCCGATGTCGCCGCGCTTGATGTCGCCGAGCACGAGCAGGCCGTGTGCCTTGGCGATGGCGCAGGTCCGTTCGTAGGCGCGGTAGCCGTCGGCCCCGAAGTACTCGAAGAACGCGACGTTGGGCTTCACGCACGGCGCATGACGGGCCACGACCGGCAGGGACAGGCGATAGAAATCGACGAACCGTTCCACCGGACTGGCACCCGGCAGGACCCGGTCTGGCATTGCCTCCGAGCGCGGGTCGAGCCCGATCACCACGGGCGCCTGACCGCCGAGGACACGCTCCGCGAGTTGCGCGACGAAGCTCCGCATCGAACGAAGACACTAGCCCAACTTCCGCAGTTCAGGCAGGCCGTGAGCTTGGAAAACACGACTGCGTTGCTCGGCGATCGCGGCTACCGCGTCGATGGTTGCACACCCGAGATGGGCGACGACCGCAACCAGGGGGAAATGGCCTCCCACAGGACGTCCAGGCGGAAGACGCACAGCACGAACACGATCAAGTGCGGGAAGAAGAGCAGGCGCGTCACCGACGTCTGCATGTGGAAGAGGTAGTCGTGCGGTGTCAACACGTAGGTCATGCAGATCAGCACCACCACGACGAGCCACGCGAGCGCCGCCAGCGCCTCGGCTCGCCTTGTTCCGACCGACCGCTTGCCGAAGAAGCGGAGCACGACGCTGCATGCAACGAGCGCCAAGAGAACGATGAGCAGCCCGTAGGTGTCCTGCATCTGACCGTTGTCCCGCACGGACCGCAGCACGGTCGGCAATCGTGCGGACAACAACTCTCCGAGCAGGCCGGGCGTAGTGGCGCGCTCCAGCAGGTGCAGGTTGCTGCCCATGCCGTGCAGGGCCTTGAAGATGGCCCAGAGAGCCACTGGCAGCAGCCCACAGAGCCCCGCGAAGATCCACAGCGTGCGCGCGGCGGGAATCGCGGCGACCAGCGCGCGCAGGCCACGAAGCCTCGCGCACCTCACGGCACTCCACGCGAGCCATGAACCGGCAAACAGCGCGGCAAAGGCGGTACCTTCGCTCTTCGTACACGCGGCGTAGGCCAGCAGCAGCACGACGAGCGATCTGTGGTCCTCGACGGCTCGATGGTTGCCGTACGCAGCGGTGGCCACGGGAACGGCCAGCACGAGCATCGCCAGTGCGAGCGGAACGAAGCAGTGGTAGTCCGCCTGGCCACTCACGTACGCAAAGCCGGG
>JAYUCN010000321.1:0-5039 GCA_043740335.1 Planctomycetota bacterium | reverse complement strand
TCGGCGTCGTTGGCGGCGCGATCCGCTCCGAGCCGGGCTTCACCTCGCTCATCGGCACGCCCCAGGCGATCTACTTCACGGTCTCGCACGCGACGCGCGCCCTCGTGCCCCCGGCGTGGTGGAACTACAACGGCACGATGACACTGTCGAGCGGGGCCACGATCCTGCGCTGCCTCAAGACGCAGGCGGGCGCCGCATGGACGCAGCCGACGGTGTTCGTGCCGTACTACGTGCTCGGTCTCATGCGCGACGAGGACATCGATGGCCTCGCCGTCGACGCAGCCAACGAGAAGATCCTGTACTCGATGGTCGGCACCGCGCGCGACCAGTTCCTGTTCGCGTACCTCGGCACCGATGTGATCGTGCCGGAGCCCGTCAAGCTGCCGAACGGCACGCCCGTGAGCACGCAGGTCGGCAGGGCAGCCACAGACGACGTCGACGCGATCTGCACGCTCGATCCACAGATCCGCACCAACGGCGGTCTGTCCACGGGCGGCGACGACTTCGGCTCGTCGTGCGGCACGCCGCGCACGGGCCTGCTCGGCGTGCCGACGATGGGCGGGTCGGCCTACCGTCGCTACGAGGGCGTCACGGTGCGCTTCGACACGTTCCTGGTCGGCTGGCCGCCGATCGCGGGCCAGGCGTCGGGGTTCGCGGCGGCCTTCCTCACCAGCGGCAACAACATCGATCCCGTGTTGATCGGCGGGATCCACCTGCGCAACACGACGAACTCGATCCCGGGCGATCCGCAGACGGAGTCCGTCGTCGTGCCGGCGGCGATGGCGCTTCTCGGCCAGCGGTTCACGTTCCGCTGGATCGCGCTCGACGGCGCGACGGGCGAACTCGCCGAAGCCTGGCCCGTGCAGGTGTACCTGTGACCGTGGACTGGCAAGCACTCGAGTCGGCGATCATCGGGGCGTCGCGCGGTGACGCGGCGGCGCAGGAACAGGTCGTCACGCTGTGCTACGCGAACGTGAAGGCGCTCGTGCACCGCGACCTCGAACAGGACTTCCGCCAGCGTCATCGTTGGATGATGCCGCTCTTCAGCACGCAGGACGTCGTGCACGAAGTGCTCGCCGCGGTCGTCAAGGATCTCGCCGACACGCAGTTCGCCGGGCCCGAGAAGTTCTTCGCCTACCTCGGCACGTTGGTGCGACACCGGCTGCTCGACGCCGTGCGCTTCCACGAAGCGGCGCGCCGCGACGGGCGCAAACAGGTGGCCGAGCCGACCGCGGGTCTGGGTGCCGTGGCGGCGGATCGTCGTGAGATGACGCCGACGCTGGCGGCATCGCTGGGCGAACGCGCCGGGCTCGTGCGCGATGCCTTGGCCGAACTGCCCGAGCGCCAGCGTCGAGTGCTCGAACTGCGGTTGCTCGAGGACGCGACGTTCCCGCAGATCTGTGCAGCGCTGGGCTACGCCTCCGACGAGACGGCGCGGTTGGCCTGCCACGACGCGCAGGCGCGGTTGCTCGTCAAGCTGCGCATGCGCGGGTTCGGCAAGACGGCGAGCGGGGCCTGAGCAGCGCCGTCACTTCGTTGCCGGTAGCCACGTGATGTCGAAGGCCCATTCCTTCGCCAGTTCGCGCGGCGTACCGGCGGACGAAGTGAAGAGCACGAACCGGCGGCGGTCGTCATCGAGGCGGGCGGTGGCGAAGCGCCCGTCGCGTGACACGGCGAGGTCCTGGTACTGCTCCTTGCTGCGCTCGATCGCGGCGACGGGCTTCGGCTTGCCGACGCGGCGAAGGACCGAGCACGCGCCGTCGACCGCGACTTCGAAGATGGGCGTGGGCGCTGGTGCGGCCCCGGGAACGGGCGGCGTTTCGTGGCGCAGTCCGAGGTTGCAGTAGGTCGCCTCGTCGGTCACTTCGCCCGAGGCGAGATCGCGCGTGACGAACGCGAAACTGCCGCGCAGGCCCTGGGCATCGCCGCGCGTCTCGGAGCAGACGACGTGGGTGTCAGAGCACCAACCGACTTCGAGCGCGGGTGTGCTGCTCGAGAGCGCGGAGACCTGGATCGGCAGGTCGGTCCACTGGCGCAGCTGCGCGCCGGTGCTCGTGTCGACGACATGGAGCCGGCCATGACCGTTCTCGTCGACGCAGCCGATGGCGAGGCGTTGGCCGGTCGGCGACAGCGACAGCCGCAGGGATGTCGTGCCTGCTGCAGGCGTCCACAGGCGCCGGCCCTGGGCGCGCGGCAGGCTCACCACCCAGACTTCGCCGTCCTTCGTGATGCCGATGGCGAGGTTGCCCTGCACGAGGGGCACCCGCACGAAGCGCGTCTCGGCGAGGCGGCGTCGTTCGCCTGCGGCGAGCCACGGTGTTGCATAGAGGAAGTTGTCGTTCGCCGGTTGCCGGCCATCGCCGAGATGCAGCACGTCGTCGCCGTGCACCGCGACGAATTCGTGCGGGGCACCGGGCGCAAGCTCGCGCGTCGTACCCGAGGTGAGGTCGACGACGAGCAGAGCGTAGGGCGAACCGAAGCTGCCGACGAGCAGGTGGTCGTGGTCGAGGCGCTGCAGCACGCGGGCGTTGGCGCGGCTGCGAAAGAACTCGCGGGCAGGTCGCGTGCCGTCGGTGTTCGCGACGAAGAGAACATTCTCGCGGTCCATGTCTCTGCCGCGGGCGACCGTGAAGCAGACCAGTGGACCGTCGTCGATCGCGGCGGTTTCGGTCTGGGCTGCGGCAACCGCGGCGAGGCTGACCAGTACGAGGCCAAAGGCAGGGAGGCACGCACGCATGCGCGCAGGATGGACAGTGCGGCGTGACGGTGCAATCCCTGCGCGCCGCTCTTTACGTGCGGCTGACAGGCCGTGCTCGCAAGATCTCGCCGGCACCGCGCGGCCGGAAGGCCTACCAGCGCAGGCCCATGTCGATGAAGAAGCCCTCGAACCGGAAGTCGCTCTCCGGGAACGTGGTGCCGTTGGCGGGGTCCGACCGGTCGTAGTTGGTCGAACGCGTCATGAAGCCAGCACCGACCAGGAACAGCTTGGCCTGGAAGCGCAGGCCGATCTCGGTGCCGAGGTTGGACGAGTTGGTGTCGAAATCATCGGGGCCGATGTCGTTGTCGATCTTGGCACTGGCAAGGCCGAGGCGCAGGCGACCGTAGAGGCCGAACCCGATGTTGTCGGTGCGAACGAAATCGATCTCTGGTTCGATCTCCACCTGCCCGCCGATGCCCACGAAGCTGATGGTCCGGTCGGTGGTGGCGGTCTCCAGTTCCAACGCGTGCACTTGCACGTAGGGGCCGATGCGGATCGGGATGCGGAAGATGTCGCCGCCCGTCGGCCGGATCGTGAAGTGCGGGAAGATCTCGACGCCGGCGGCCTTGCTGGAGGTGAAGGCGGCGCCATAGAGGTCGTCGTCACTGCCGTAGACCTCCAGCTTGAAGCCGCCGCCGAAGTGCTTGCCGCCGGCGTCCAGTGCCAGGCCGACGAAGGCGCCGTCGGTGTCGCGCCTGGTACCGGCCACGACCGAGCCTTCGTTCTCGACGTTGCCGATACCGTAGCGGACGTTGAAGATGCCCCGGGGCTGGAGGTCACCACCACCTTGCATCGGCACTGGACGGCCGGTGGCGCACGCGGAAACCAGGAAGAGGAAGAGTGCTGGCTGGGTTGCCATGCGTCCGAATTGAGTCGATGGCCCGGCGACTGGCAAGCGTGAAGGGGCGGCGCGCGTCGAAGGGGTCGCCTGACCCGTCGCCGCCGCTTGCGGAAAATCCTCACCATGCGTTCGTGTGCGAGTACGCAGCCTCGCCTACCCTCGTCGCCAATGGAAACCCGCCCCTTCCACAAGATCCTCTGCGCCAACCGCGGCGAGATCGCGATCCGCGTCTTCCGCGCCTGCGCCGAACTCGGCATCCGCACCGTCGCGGTCTTCAGCGACGAGGACGCGACCAACCAGCATCGCTACAAGGCCGACGAGAGCTACCTCATCGGCCGCGGCAAGAGCCCCGTCGCCGCCTACCTCGGTGGCGACGAGATCATCGCGGTCGCGAAGAAGGCGAAGGTCGACGCGATCCATCCGGGCTACGGCTTCCTGTCCGAGAACCACCTGTTCGCCGCCGCCGTGCGCGCGGCCGGCATCGCCTTCCTCGGCCCGAGTGCGAAGGTCATCTCCGGCCTCGGCGACAAGATCGAAGCCCGCAAAGAAGCGGCGCGCCTGCGCATCCCGACCGTGCCCGGCATCGAGCTGCCGCCCGATGAACCTGCCGCCGTGACCGCCGCCGAAGCGTTCTTCCAGAAGCACGGCACCACGATCGTCAAGGCCGCGCACGGCGGCGGTGGCCGCGGCATGCGCGTCGTCGAAGAGAGGAAGGACCTGCTGCCCTGCCTGCGCCAGGCGCGCAGCGAATCGCTGGCGGCGTTCGGCAGCCCCGTCGTGTTCCTCGAGCAATTCCTGCCGCGCGTGCGCCACATCGAGGTGCAGATCCTCGGTGACCTCGCCGGCAACGTCGTGCACCTGCACGAACGCGACTGCTCCGTGCAGCGCCGCCACCAGAAGGTCGTCGAGATCGCTCCCGCACCCAACCTGCGCGAGACCGTGCGCCAGGCCTTGTTCGCCGATGCGTTGAAGCTCGCGCGCGCGGCCGGCTACCACAACGCCGGCACCTTCGAGTTCCTCGTCGCCGGCGACCGCCACTACTTCATCGAAGTCAACCCGCGCCTCCAGGTCGAGCACACCGTGACCGAGCAGATCACGGGCATCGACCTCGTGCAGACCCAGATCCGCATCGAGCAGGGCTTCGACCTCGCCAGTCCCGAGATCGGCATCTTCTCGCAGAACGACGTGCAGCCGCGCGGCTTCGCGATCCAGTGCCGCATCACGACCGAGGATCCACAGAACGACTTCCTGCCCGACACGGGCACCATCATGGCCTACCGCGCGCCCGGCGGGTTCGGTCTGCGGCTCGACGGTGGCGACGGTCTCGCCGGCACGGTCGTCTCGGGTCACTACGACTCGCTGCTCGTGAAGAGCATCACCTACGGCCCGTCGCACGCACAGGCGGCGCAGAAGCGCCAGCGCCCTCTGCGCGAGTTCCGC
>JAYUCN010000320.1:0-5046 GCA_043740335.1 Planctomycetota bacterium | reverse complement strand
CGGCCGCGGGTTCCATCGTCGCCTACTGCCTCGACATCACCGACGTCTGTCCGCTGCGCTACGGCCTCCTGTTCGAGCGCTTCCTCAACCCGGGCCGCATGTCGATGCCCGACATCGACATCGACTTCTGCGGCAACCGGCGGGACGAGGTCATCCAGTACGTGCGCCAGAAGTACGGCGACGACTGCGTCTGCCAGATCATCACGTTCGGCACCATGGCGAGCCGCGGCGTGCTGCGCGACGTCGGCCGCGTGCTCGACTTCCCGATCGCCGATGTCGACAAGCTGTGCAAGAAGGTGCCGCAGGGGCCAGGTGCTTCGCTGCAGGCAGCTCTCGACAGCGACACGGAGCTCGCCCAGATCCGCGACAGCTCGCCACAGCACAAGCGCCTGTTCGAACTCGCGCTGAAGCTCGAAGGCAAGGCGCGCCATTCGTCGATCCACGCCGCCGGCGTCGTCATTGCCGACCGACCGTTGCGCGAGTACGTGCCGCTCGCGAAGAACGGCGACGACGTGATCACGCAGTGGCAGATGACGGAGCTCGAGGAAGTCGGTCTGCTGAAGATGGACTTCCTCGGCCTGAAAACGCTGACCATCCTCCAGGAGGCCGTGCGGCTCGTGCACGAGGTGCACGGCGTCGCCATCGACCTCGCCACGTTGCCGCTCGACGATCGCCCGACCTACGCGCTGATGACGCGCGGCGAGACGCAGGGCATCTTCCAGCTCGAATCGAGCGGCATGCGCGAACTGCTGACGCGCTTGAAGCCCGACACGTTCGAGGACGTCATCGCCGTGCTGGCGCTCTACCGACCAGGGCCCTTGGGATCGGGCATGGTGGACATGTTCGTGCGCAGGAAGCACGGCGAAGAACCGGTCGCATATCCGCACGAAGCGACCAAGCCCGTCCTGGAGCCGACCTACGGCGTCATCGTCTACCAGGAGCAGGTGATGCAGATCGCCAACCTCATCGGCGGCTTCTCGATGAGCGTCGCCGACAACCTGCGCAAGGCGATGGGCAAGAAGAAGCCCGAGGTGATGGCGAAGTTCAAGGACCAGTTCATCGCCGGCGCCGTGGCGCAGAGCTACGGCGAGAAGTTCGCGAAGGATCTGTTCGAGACGATGGAGTACTTCGCCGGCTACGGCTTCAACAAGTCGCACTCGACGGCGTATGCGCTCGTCACCTACCAGACGGCGTGGCTCAAGGCCCACTACCAGATCGAGTTCACGGCCGCGAACCTCACGGTCGAGTCGGGCAACAGCGACAAGATCAAGGAGTTCGTCGACGAGGCGCGCCGCTCGAGCATGCCGATCCTGCCGCCGAGCGTCAACCGCTCGCAGCGTCAGTTCAGCGTCGAGGGCAAGTCGATCCGCTACGGGCTCTCGGCGATCAAGGGCGTGGGCACGCGCGTCGCGGACGCGATCGCGGCCGAACGGCGGCGGGGTGGCGACTACGGCTCGCTCGAGGACCTCTGCGAACGCATCGAGAGCAACCTGCTCAACAAGACGGCCCTCGAAGCACTCGTGCAGGCGGGCGCCTTCGATGGCCTCGGCCGCAGCCGTGCGGGTGACTTCGAAGCGATCGAATCGGCGCTGCGTTCCTCGGCATCGGCGCGCGAGGACCGCCGCCGCGGCCAGAGGATGCTGTTCGCAGCCCCCAGCATCGTGGCGAAGGCCGCCGATGGCACTCTGCCCGCCGAGTGGCCAGAACACGACCGTCTCGCGCGCGAGAAGGAGTCGCTCGGCTTCTACCTGTCGGGGCATCCGTTCGAGAAACGCGGCGCGTTCCTGCGCCGGATCGCTGGGCAGACGACGAAGTCGCTGGCCGGCCTCGAACCCGGCTCGACCGTGCGCATCGCCGGCATGATCAGTTCGGTGCGCACCGTGCAGATCAAGCAGGGCAAGAACGCCGGCCAGAAGATGGCCCGCTTCCAGCTCGAAGACCTCGATGGTCAGGTCGCCGTGACCTGCTTCGCGCGCACGTATGCGCAGATGAAGGAACGCATCGTCGACGACGCGATCGTGTTCCTCTCGGGACGTCTGGACAGCAACAGCGAAGAACATGCACTGCTGCTCGACCAGCTCGAACCCGCGAGCGAAGTCGTGCGCCGCGAGGTCGCGGGCGTCGTGCTGCATCTGCAGGGCAACCTCGCCACCGAGGGCAGTCTCGAACGCCTCATGAAGGCGCTCGAACGGCACCGCGGCCAGCAGCATCTGCTCCTCGACGTCGACGACGGCAACACGTGCTTCCGCGTGCGCGCCGACGAGGGTGTGCGCGTGAGCGATGGCCTGCTCGACGACCTGGCGCTGCTCGTCGGCCCCGAGAACATGTCGTTCACCCGTTCGTGACGGGGCGGTGGCTCGCGCGCGCCGGCGGTCAGACGCCGGCAGCAGCACCCTCGCTCGGTGCCTTGGTCGCGTTGGCTTCGGCGGCCTTGAGCTTCTGCTCGAGCACGGTGTTCTCGACGAGCTCGAAGATCACCTTCGAGCCACCGTCGCCGATGCGGTAATCGGGCAGGCGCAGGATGCGCGTGTAGCCACCATGGCGGTTCGCGAAGCGCGGGCCGATCACGTCGAACAGCTTCTTCACGGCCGTCTTGTCCTGCAGGAAACTGACTGCGCGCCGGATGCGATGGACCCTCGTCTTCGGGTCGGTGCCGCGTGCGAGCGTGATCATCTTCTCGACGAAGGGACGCAGGGCCTTGGCCTTCGGCAGCGTGGTGATCACGCGCTCGTGCACGATGACGGAGACGGTGAAGTTCTTGCGCAGGGCGGCACGGTGTGCCGTGTTCCGCCCCAACGACTTGCCAGCAACTCGGTGCATCATGGCTGCATATCTCCAACGCCCCAGTTTCGGGGCCAGCGGTCGGTCTACTTGTATTCGTCGATGCTCATGCCGAGCGACAGTCCGAGCGCGCTCAGCTTGCTCTTGACCTCCTTCAAGGAGGTCTTGCCGAAGTTGCGCACCTTCAGCAGTTCGGGCTCGCTCAATTGCACGAGATCGCGCATCGTCGTGACACTCTCGCTGTCGAGACAGTTCTTCGCGCGCACGGAGAGTTCGAGCATGTCGATGCTCTTGCTGAGCAGATCGACCATCTCGCGGCGACGAGCGCCCTCGTCACCTTCCGGCGCCAGCACACCACCCTCGACGGCCAGATCTTCCTTGAGGTCGAAGTACTGGACGAACGGGTTGAGGTGCTTCCTATAGATCTTGCTGGCCTCGACGAGCGCCATCTCCGGCGACACGGTGCCGTCGGTCCAGATGTCGAGCACGAGGCGGTCGAAGTCGGTCGACTTGCCGACCCGCGTGTTCTCGATCGCGTAGCGGACGCGGTGCACGGGGCTGAAGATCGAGTCGACGGGGATCGTGCCGATCTCGAGCTCCTCGGTGACGTTCTCCTCGGCCGTGACGTAGCCGCGCCCTTTGCGCACCTGCATCTCGCAGAAGAAGCGCACGTCCTCGGTCAGCGTGCAGATCTTGAGGTCGGGGTTGGCGATCTCGACGTTGTGGTCGCCCTCGATCTTCTCGGCGCGCACCTCGCCCTTCTGGTTCTGGTCGATGCGCAGCGTGGTCGGCGCATCAGTGTGCAGCTTGACCCGCAGCTTCTTGATGTTGAGCACGATCTGCGTGACGTCCTCGAGCACGCCCTGGATCGACGAGAACTCGTGCACGACGCCATCGATGCGGACCCACGTGACCGCGGTGCCCTCGATCGAGGACAGCAACACCCGCCGCAGGCCGTTGCCGATGGTCGAGCCGAAACCCTTCTCGAAGGGTTCGACGGTGAACTTGCCGTAGGTCGGCGTAGCGGTTTCCCGCTCCAACCGGACCTGCGAAGGCAACTCGAAGTTACGCCAACGGATACGCATTGCGATTCTCCCCGTTCGGGTTCTTGCTGTTCGGATTCTGGGCGGCGGTCACTTCGAGCACAACTCGATGATGAGCTGCTCCTGGATCTCGACACTGACGTCTTCGCGCTTGGGCAGCTGGATCACACGACCCTTGAGTTCGGTCGGCACCGCCTCGAGCCAACCTGGCAGCGGCCGGCCCTTGTTCATCTCGATCGCGTCGGTGGCCTTCTTCTTGAGCTTGTCGCTGCCCCGCACTTCGATCTCGTCGCCCGGGCGGACGAGGTAGCCGGCGATGTCGATGCGCTTCCTGTTCACGTAGACGTGACCGTGCGCGACCATCTGCCGCGCATCGAAGCGCGAGAAAGCGAGGCCGAGACTGAGCACCACGTTGTCGAGCCGGCGTTCCATGAGGACCAGCAGGTTCTCGCCCGTGTTGCCCTTCTGGCGCTGGGCGACCGAGAAGTAGTGCTGGAACTGCCGCTCGAGCACACCATAGATGCGCTTGCACTTCTGCTTCTCGCGCAACTGGGTGCCGTAGTCGGTGCCCTTCTTGGGGCGGACGTGCTGACCAGGCGGATAGTTGCGCCGATTGACGCCACACTTCTCCGAGAAGCATCGCTGCCCCTTGAGGAACAGCTTGACGCCCTCGCGGCGACAGAGCTTGCAGACGTTGGTGCTGTTGCGAGCCATTTCAGTCCAGGATTCTTTGGTTCTGCGGAGGGAGCGACCCCATCCAAAAGGAGATAAGTGTTGCTCAGACGCGGCGCCGCTTGCGCGAGCGGCAGCCGTTGTGAGGCAGCGGCGTGATGTCCTCGATGGACTTCACTTCGATGCCCGAATTCGAAAGGGCGCGGATCGCCGATTCGCGGCCCGAACCCGGACCTCGCACGAGCACCTCGAGCTCGTGCACGCCCATCTTCTTGATCTTGTCGGCCACCTTCTCGGCGGCGCGCTGCGCGGCGAACGGCGTGCTCTTGCGCGAGCCTTTGTAGCCGATCGTGCCCGCCGAGTCCCAGGCGAGGACCTGCCCGGCGCTGTCGACAATCGTGATGATGGTGTTGTTGAAGGAGGCCTTCACGTGCGCCGTGGCCTTGCCCACGTTCTTGCGAATGCGTGCCTTCTTCTTCTCGACCGTCGGTGCTGGGGTCTGCGTGCTCATCGAATCACTTCCTCAGGATCTTCTTGTTGGCGACCGTCT
>JAYUCN010000319.1:0-2054 GCA_043740335.1 Planctomycetota bacterium | reverse complement strand
CGCGTGCTCGACGTCGGCTGCGGCCCCGGCCACGCCGCCTACGACCTCGCCCAGATCGTCACGAACACCGGCGCCGTGATCGGCATCGACGAGTCCGCCGCCTTCGTCACCTACGTGCGCGAACAGGCCCAGGCCCGCGGCCTGCCGCAGCTCACGGCGCAGACGGCGGACGCGCAGCACTTCACGGCCGAGCAGGTCGGCCGCGAGCCGTTCCACCTGGCCTACGCGCGCTGGGTGCTCTGCTTCGTGAAGGACCCCGCCGCCGTGGTGCGCAACGTCGCCGCGGTGCTGCAGCCGGGCGGCAGCTTCGTCGTGCACGACTATTTCAACTACGGCTCGATGACGATGGCGCCGCGTCGCCGCAGTCACGACCTCGCCGTCGCGGCGACGATGCGCTCCTGGCGCGAACGCGGTGGCGACCCCGATGTCGGAGCACGCCTCCCGCGCCTTTTCGCCGACAACGGCCTGCGCCTCGTGCACCTCACGGTGCACGCGCGCGTGGCCCGCGGCCAGGACAGCATGTTCGCGTGGCCCGACACCTGGTGGCGCACGTTCGCGCCGAAGCTCGTCGGCATGGGCATGCTCGCGCAAAGCGACTGCGACGAACTGATCGCGGATCTGACCAGGGCGCGCACGAGCAGCAGCGACTTCGTGCAGTGCCCGCCGGTCTACGAACTCATCGGCCGCAAGGAATGACACGCGGCCGGTCGTGTCCTCATCCGCCGAGGACCACCCCGCCGATCGCCGCCGGCCCCGTCGCCTTGTCGGACTGCCCGAACAGATCCACCCACACCGTGTCGAAGCGCTCGACGCCAGGCGGCACGGTCACCAGCACCTCGCGCACGCCGAGGACCTGTCGCAGCATCTGCGCTTCCGAAGACGGCGCTGTCGCGGGCGCAACCGGCACGCCGTCGGCGATGCCGATCTCGACCCCATTGCGCAGGAACCGGAACCGGAACTCGCACAAGCCCACGACCTGCACGCGCAGCGACCGTGCCGGTGCCGCGGTGCCAAAGTCGATCGCGACCCCGCCCTCGTAGACGAGTTGCAGCCGCGGCTCGTCGAACCAGTACGTGCCGGGCTCGAGGAGTATCGCGACGTTCGCCGCTGGAATGCTCACACGCGGCGGCTTTCGGTACTCTTCGGCGACGAACGCGGCGAGGTCGGCGTCGTACTCGCCGCGCCACATGCGACCCATCGTGCGCAGTCGTTCCGCCGCGAAGACAGGTTCGCGCACGATCGTGAGCAGAGCCCCCACGTAGCGCCGCAGGCCGGCGTGACGCACGCGGTTCTCGCCGGTGGCCAACGTCTCCCAGTAGCCCTCGGGAATGCGCCGCAGGATGTGGCCGATGCGCCAATGAGCCGGATCGATGGCCGGCAGCCGCGCGATGAGTGGATCGCAGAGCAACGGATCGACGATGTGCCCCGATCGGCCAGCACCGAATCCCGACAAGCCGACAGCGCCTGAGAGCAGCAGCCATCCGGACTCGCGCCCCGCGAGCCAGACCCGCGCCAGACTGCCGAACTCCGGCACCCGACGCCCCGGCGCCAACAGCCCCAGATGGCAGTAGTAGAACCGCCGCTCGTCGACGATTCCCCGTGTCAGTTCCATCGGCGCAGTCGGGATCGTGTCGGTTGCCGGATCGCGCAACCAGGCGGGCACGCCACGGCAGAACATCAAGGCTGGTGCCAGCACAGCAACGAGCAGCGACCAGCGCTGGGACACGCGTCCCAGCGTGCGCGCGAGCAGGATGGCGGCCAGCAGGAACGGCGGCACGAAGAAGCGGCCCGCCATGAAGTCGCCGCCGACCTTGACGACATACGCGGCGTGCAGCACCACGCCGAACGCCAGCGGGCGCAAGCGTCGATCCCACAAGCCAACGATCGTGCCTGTGATCATGGTCGCCATCAGGACCGGATCGTCGATCGCCGTGTGCCACGCGTAGTAGAGACCCTGCGCCGCCATGCTCGCTGCGGAGATCCCGTGATCCAACGCCTTCGAGTAGGCGACCACCGGCAATGGCGTGCCATAGTAGACCGTGGCGAAGCAAAGC
>JAYUCN010000318.1:0-5065 GCA_043740335.1 Planctomycetota bacterium | reverse complement strand
CGCACCTCTTGGGGCGGCCGACTCCTTGGAGTCGCGCGCGATTGACTGCATCCACATCCCGCTTGAGACACACGGGGCGAAGTAGAAGGGAATCGCAGTCCGCAACCCTACGCCTTCGCGTAGGGTGCCAATTGAAGCACCCAGCCGCCGCGGGCACCTGTGGTGTTCCGATAGCGGCCGGGCTGCCCTCGCCGGACCGAGTCCGTGAACTGCAAGGCTCGCAGGACTCGGCCCGGAACTTCTACCGCGCGTCGCCGACAGGCACTCAAGCGGCGCGCAACATGGTCCTCAGCATCACTGCCTCGCTGTTCGCCGGGGGTGATGGCCCGCCACTTCGGCGCGCAGCGCTCTACGCAGCTGCCGAGCCGGGCGGGTCATCGGACTGCCGGGCCATGCCGGGCGACGGCCCCGTATCAAACTGAGCTTGGCGCGCCCCAACTGCTCGGCTAGCCTGAGGATCCGCGCGAGAGTGGCGGAACTGGCAGACGCACGGGTTTTAGGTACCCGCGAGCGAAAGCTCTTCAGGGTTCGAGTCCCTGCTCTCGCACCATCTACTGTTGCAAGGGTCGGCCCCAGTACTGGCAACCACTTGCTGGCCCGCTAGTCTCTGCCGCCTTCGCGCCACCGCCGGAACCACGACCCCCATGACGCACGTCATCGCTCAACCTTGCATCAACGTGAAGGACAAGTCCTGTGTGGATGTCTGCCCTGTGGATTGCATCCACGGCAAAGACGCCGACCCACAGCTCTACATCAATCCGAACGACTGCATCGACTGCACCTTGTGCGTTGACGCCTGCCCGGTGACCGCCATCTTCGCCGAAGAAGACGTGCCGGCCGAGTGGAAGCAGTTCACCGCCGTCAACCGCGCCTACTTCGAGTAGGTTGCCGTTGCGCTGTGCGGTATCCCGCACCACGAATCGACGGTCTGCGCAGTCGGTCGCACTCGACAGCAAGGCGTCGCCGCCGACAAGCTTGTGCCGTCCTGGGCGATCGCAGCGGGCGCCGGGTAGGCTGGTTGTTCCCGGGGCACGGATGCGCATCCGTACGGCGCGATCCTCTCGACGCTGACCTTGTCGCCGAGGAGTCCCAGTGAACCGCTATAGCCGCCAGGAACGCGTTGCCGGTGTTGGTGTCGCGGGTCAGGCCCGCTTGCGCGCAGCGCGTGTGCTCGTGGTCGGGTGCGGTGCCCTCGGCACACACACTGCCGATGCGCTGGCGCGCGCGGGAGTCGGCGAGTTGTGGCTCGTCGACCGCGACATTGTCGAATGGAGCAACCTCCAGCGGCAGGTGCTCTTCACCGAAGCAGACGCCGAGGTGGGATCCCCCAAGGCCATCGCCGCCAAGGCGCGCCTGCGCGACGTCAACCGCGAGTGCCACGTGACCGCGCACGTTGCGGACTGCTCCGCGGCGTTCCTGCGCGGTCTGCCGCGGGCGCCGGACCTCGTGCTCGACGGCACCGACAACTTCCCCACGCGCTACCTCCTGAACGATTGGTGCGCCGAACAGCGCATTCCCTGGATCTACGCGGGCGCCGTCGGCACCGAAGGGGCTGCGATGGTGCTGTTGCCCGCTGGGCCATGCCTGCGCTGCTTGTGGCCCGACCCACCCCAGCAGACCGATGTCGGCAACTGCGAGACCGCCGGCATCCTGGCACCGGCCATCGCCGCGGTGACCGCGTTCCAGGTGGCCGAGGCACTGAAGATCCTCATCGGCGGTGCGGCGCCCACGCGCGGTGTCTTCACGTGCGATGTGTGGCGCGGCAACTACACCGTGTTGCCGCTCTTGCCGCAACCAGCCGCCGACTGTCCCGTCTGCCAGCGCCGTGAGTTCAGAGCACTCACCGCACCACCGACCTCGGCCGTGACCCTGTGCGGTCGCGACGCCGTACAGGTCGACCCGCCCCGCACGGTGGCCGTCGATCTCGACGTGCTCGGGCAGCGCCTCGCCGGCAGTGTGACGGACCTCGTGCGCACGCCACACCTGCTGCGCTTCGTCGCCGACGGCTGTCGCTTCAGCGTGTTCCCGGGCGGTCGCACGCTGTTGTTCGGGGTGCATGACCCGCTGCGCGCCCGGGCCCTCTACGATCGTTGGATCGGCGTCAGCTGACCATGATCTACCTGGACCACGCGGCGACCAGTCATCCCAAACCGCCCGCGGTGCTGGCGGCCATGCAGCGCTGGTTTCACGAGGTCTCGGTGAGCGCGGACCGCGGCGATGGCAGCCGCTGCCGCACGGCCGCCCAGGAAGTCGCGGCGACGCGCCAACTGCTTGCGGATCTGGTCGGGCTCCAGGGCGATCGCGTCGCCTTCTGCTCGGGTGCCACCGAAGGCCTGAACCTCGCCTTGCGGGCCATTCTGCGCCCTGGCGACGCGGTCCTCACCACGGCGTTCGAACACAGCTCCGTGGTGCGCCCACTGCGCGCCTTGGAACGTGAACGGGGCCTGCATCTGCACGTGCTCCCACTGCAGCCGGCTGGTGGCCTCGGTCTCGACGACGTGGCCAACGCCCTCGCTTCGCTGCGGCCTCGCCTGTTCGTCTTCCTGCATGCCAGCAACGTGACGGGCGCCTGCCTGCCCGCCGCAGCACTCTGCGAAATGGCGCGCCAGCACGACTGCCTCACCCTGCTCGACGCGAGCCAGACGGCGGGCCTGGTTGACCTCCGGGTCGGGGCGGACGTGGTCATCGGCAGCGGGCACAAGGCGCTGCACGGACCACCTGGCATCGGTTTTGTGGCGCTGCGTCCAGGCCTCGAACTGCCGTCGCAGAAGCAAGGCGGCACGGGCAGCAGTGTCGCCCTCGAGCAACACCCGCACACGTGGCCACAGGCCTTCGAAGCAGGCACGCCGAACACGCCCGCGATTTTCGGCCTCGGCGCTGCCTTGCGCTGGGTCCGCGAGCAGGAACCGGCGCGACTTCTGGCCCGGAGCCTCGCGCGCCTCGACGAACTCGCTGCTGGCCTCCAGCGCAAGCGCGGCGTGCGACTGCTGCCCCCGCCACCGGGTCCGCGCGTGCCAGTGTTGAGTTTCGTGCACGAGGCGTACGACCCAGCCGAACTCGGCGCGCTGCTCGACAGCGCCGGCGTGCACGTTCGCACCGGCTTCCACTGTGCCCCGTGGGTGCACGCGCATCTCGGCACCACGCAGAGCGGGACGGTGCGCATGAGCCCCGGTCCCGGCACGACGAGCGAGGGCGTGGCGCAGGCGCTCGCCGCGTTCGATTGATCCTCCGCGCGGTCGTCCGGGTCACTGCGGCACGATGTCGACGTGGACCGTGCCCTTGGTGCAATTGCCGGCGCGGTCCTCGACGAGGAGCGGCAAGTCCACCGACTCGGTCACGGTCCCGAGTTGCACGCGCCACGCCCCGGTCGGGCTCTTGCCATCGGTCGGCGTGAGGATCGCCTTCGTGCCGCCGACCGTGACACTGCGCACGGCACCTCCGCTCCATGTGCCCGAGCAGGCGAAGGGCCTGCCAGCGGCCACCGGCTCCTGCGTCGCCACGGTGTAGCCGGGATCGACGTCGTCGAGGCGGAGCCGGAACTTGAATGGCTCGGAGTTGCCGATCGCGTTCTTCGCCACGATCGTGAGTTCGACTTCGTCCTTCTGCTCGTAGCTCGCGAGCGGGATCAGGCTCTGGCTATCGCCGTCGACCGGCTGCGCATTGACGAGGATGGTCGCCGCCGGATCCGATGCAACGACCTTCAACGCACCACCGCGGCGCGCGTAGACGGCCTGCCTGTCGACCACGGTCTGCTCACGGTCACCGACGATGACGATCACTGTCTTGACCATCGGGCGCGCAGGCGCCGCCGCGCGTTCCACGCGGAACGAGAGCGTGCTCTTGCCATCGACAACGTTCACGGCCTCGACCACGATCTCGTTGAGGCCGGCTGCCAACGCGATCTGTCCCTGGAAGGTGGTCGACTCCGGCTCGCGAGCCAGGTCCACCGCGGACTGTCCCCTCCGGGCCGTGACCCGGATCGTCCACTCGTCGGCGGTCACGACGATCTGGTAGCTGGGCTGCGCCGTCGAGTCGCCGTCTTTGCATGGCCCGCCGAGCGTCACCTCCGGCGGGCCGAGGCGGAAGACCGTGACCAGGTCAGCGGCGGGCTGGCGGAACTTCGCCTGCGCTTCGATGCGCAGCGCGTTGCGACCCATCACGAGGGCTACCGTGCAGACGAAGGTGCTCTGCTCCTGCCACTGCAGGTCGTTCGCCTCGACGCCATCGACGAGTACCCTGCCAGCCCGTTCGTTGAGTTGCCCCATGACTTGAACGGTTGCCTGGGCCGTGGCGAGGCGGTTGCCGGCGATGCTGCGTGCGCCGACGACGACCAGTGGCTTGCCGAACTGCAGCTCGCGTGCCGCCCGCTTCAGCGGCACCATGCACTTTGCTTCGGTGAACCCATCCTGACGCGCGACGACTTCGAGCATTGGTGGTGCCTCGAGTGCCGATCGCACGCGGTGCAGATGAACCTCCTCGTCGGGGCTGCGCTCGATGCGCACACCATCGATGCGCAACTCGACGCCCTTCGCGATCCGGATGGTCAGGGTCGCTTCCTTGTCGTCGTCGAGTTGCAGCACCGCCGGTGACACCTGAAGGGTCACGGGCGACCGGGAAGCCAATGGTCCGGGTACCGGCAGCGGCTCGCCGATCAGGCTCGGATCCGCGGTGTGCACGCGGTTGGCCACGGCAATCGGCTCTCCATACCGACCGGCGCTCTCTAGCCGATCGGCTGGTTGGAACAGGTCGCCACCACCGCGGCTCTGCCATGGTCGCCACCACGCGGCGAGGACAAGGACGGCGAGTGCCAACGCACCGATCAGGAGACCACGGCGCCGCGAGGGCTCCGGCCTGCTCATGGCCGCAGGCGGGGCAGTGACTTGCTTCCCCAGGCGCTGCGTTCCCGCTGGGCCCGTTGCCCCGGCCAGTGGCCCGATCGGTTCGGTATCTGCCGGCGACAGGCGTTGGGTGCCGTTCGGCTTCTGGTTCTGCTCGTCGAGCCAGAACTTGATCTTCGCCAGCGTCTTTTGGGGAGGCGGCGACAGCAGGGCGTTCTGGGTAGTCG
>JAYUCN010000317.1:0-12401 GCA_043740335.1 Planctomycetota bacterium | reverse complement strand
AGCTTCTCATGCAGGTCGTAACTGACGGAGCTGGCGGCAACTTCGATCACGAGTTCCGGCGGTCCCTCCAGGTAGCCATCCGCCGTCAGACGCGACCTGCCACCGGCATGCTCCGGCACGCGCACCAGCAGGTCGGGCTGCGGTTCGTTGTCCATACCCAACCGCAGGGTCGAGTTCTCGCCCGCGTCGAGTCCGGGCGTCAGGTCCTCGTACCAGACCAACCAGGCGGAAAGCAGATGCTGCGGACGACCGTGCTGTTCGTGGCGAACGGGAGATCCCATGTAGACGACTCCTTCGATGAGTTCGGCCTTCTTCAGGGCCGGCATCGCGGCGTAGCGCCGTTCGAACTCGTCGCGCGTGAGCTTGTCGCCAGCACGGAGCACGGGAACGCGGGGGGATGTCGTCATGAGGATTGCCATGCCCATAGGGAATGGCGAGCCTCAGAATCTACCGAAAATCGCGGCAGATGGAGCAGCTACTTGGGCCCCGGCGGCACGCGGCGGTTCAGGAAGTCGGCGAGCGAACCGTAGAGGTGCTGGCGCGTGCCTGGGCGTTCGACGATCGCGTGCGTCCGATTCGGGTAGGCGAGGTACTCGAAGTGTTTGTCGTGGGCGACCAGTTCGTCGAACAGGCGTTCGCTGTGCTGGAAGTGCACGTTGTCATCGCCGGTGCCGTGCACGAGCAGGAGCGGGCTCTTCAAGTTCTTCGCGAACGTGATCGGCGAACATTCGCGGTAGACCTCGGGCACTTCGCGCGGATCACCGCAGTAGCGTTCCTGGTAGATCGTGTCGTAGAGCCCGATGTCGGTGACGGGTGCGACCGACATGCCGGCACAGAAGAGATCGGGGTAGCGGAACAGCATGTTGAGCGTCATGGCGCCACCGCCCGACCAGCCCCAGATCGCGAGCCGGCCCTTGTCCATCCACGTGTGCTGCGCGCAGAGCGCGGCGACGGCCTGGTTCCAGTCGTGGGAACTCGTGACGCCGATCTTCTGGTAGAGCGCCTTGCGCCAGTCGCGTCCCTTCGGGGCCGGCGTGCCGCGCGCGTCGACGGACATCACGACGTAGCCTTGCTGCGTGAGCCAGCGGTGGAACAGGTGATGGCTCAGGAACCATGTGTCCTTGACCGTCTGCGACCACGGCTCGCCATAGACGTGGAACACGACGGGCCACGACTTTTTCTCGTCGAAGTCGGCGGGATACATCACCCAGCCGTCGAGCGTGACGCCATCGGCAGTCTTCACCTGGAAGAACTCGTTCTTGCCCTTCTGTACTTCGGCGTACTTCGCGCACAGCTTCTCGTTCTGGACGAGCACGCGCACGACTTCGTGCGACGGCAGCTTGACCAGTTCGATCACGGGAGGGTTGTCGAACGACGAGACCGTGTGGATCGCGAGGGAGCCGTCGGTCGAGATTTGATAGTCGTGCCACCCAGTGTTCTGGAACCACCACGCCCTCGGAACCTCCTCGACCCGAGGCTGGACCTGCACCCTCCCACGGTCCCGGTCCTGGCCAGGTGGGGCTGGACGCGGCACGTCCCGCGCATCCTCTTCCCGAATCACGGGTCCGCCGATCGAAGGCGGCCCTCCGCCGACCCGGGCCACCTTGCCGTCCTCCACCCGAAACAGGAACTTCGTGGTGGCCTTGACTCCGTCGCACGCACTGACGAACAGCAGGCCACGATCCAAATCGACGCAATCCACCGCCATCACGTCGAAGCCCTTCGTCCACGCCAGATGCGTCACGAGCACCTGCTTGTCCCGTGTGTCCCAGACGATCGTGCCGGCCTGTCGCCACGCCTTCTTGTCCTCGCCCTGGAACGCGACGTCGCTCGTCCAGAAGAAGAGCTCGCCGCCTTCGACCCAGCGGAAGTCCTCGCGCACATCGACGTAGGCCGCGTCCCTCTCCTCGTGCACGACCCGCACCGCGCCCGTCTTCACATCGCAGCCGAGCACCTGCAGCACGTTCTGTTGGCGCGGCAGCCACTGCACCATGAGTTCTTCGCCCTTCGGGTGCCACTCCATGCGCGGCACGTAGGTCTCGCGCGGATCGCCCGGCGTCTGCATCCACACCGTCTTGCCGCCGGTCGCCGCGATCACGCCGACCTTGCACGCCGAGTTCGTCGTGCCCGCCTTCGGATACTGCACGGGCACGACCTTGCTGTAGCGATCGGCAAGGTTGTCGATCATGAGGAACTCGCCAACGCCCGCACAGTCGAGCTGCCAGTAGGCGAGGCTCTTGCCATCGGGGCTCCAGCGGAAGCCGTCGCGGCAGTCGAACTCCTCCTCGTAGACCCAGTCGAACGTGCCGTTGATGATCGTCGGGCTACCGTCCTTCGTGAGCCGCGTCTGCTTCCGCGTCTCGACGTCCTCGACGTAGAGATCGTTCTGCGCCACGTACGCGACGCGCCCACCGTCGGGCGACCACTTCGCGAACATGAGCGTCGACTTCGGCAGTGCTCCGCCGAGCCGCCGCGGCTCCGCCTTGCCGTCGAGTGGCAGCACGTAGTACTCGCCGCGCGTGTTCTGCCGCCACACGCGTTCGCTCTGCGTGAACACGAGCAGCCGCGCACCGTCCGGCGAGAACTGGTAGTCCTCGATCTCGATCGCCTTGCTGGCCGCGGCGACCCACAGCATCACCGCCGTCACGATGACTTCGCGCTTGCCCGACTCGGCTTCGTAGCGCACGAGCTCGAGCGGCCCACCGCCCGCCTTGGGTTCGAGCGTCGCGTAGTGCGCACCATCGAGCCAGCGCACCGGCCCGAAGCGCTGCGCCGCGAACTCGCCCGACGTGATGCGATGCGCGTCGAGGCGCGAGGCATCCTGGGCGGTCAGCAACCGACCGACAACGAACAGCAGAAGGACCAGCAGCGAGGTTCTCTTCACGCGAGCGATCGTAGCCTCTGGCGTTCGCCGCCGTCTGCGGGAGACTTCAGAGGCCCATGGTGATCCCTCGCATCCTGCTCGCGGCGCTCGCGGTCAGCGCCTCGTTGCTCGCGCAGCAAGCCAGGTGGAACCTCCCGCTCGGTGGCCTCGTCACCTACACCGCCGACGAAGCGCTCGAGCCCGACCCCCCACGCGGCATCCTGCCCGGCTGTCCGTTGCCGCACGCAACGATCCTGCTCCAGAGCGAACTCGCGCCCGAAGGCACCCACGTCGCCACCGAACCTCCGGACTGGCGTTGGATCGCGCCGTTCCTCGCGTTCGACCTGCGCCTCGGTGCCGCCGGCCGCGTCGGCACCACGCTGGGCCGCGTGCCGGGCCTCGGCACGCTGGAGTTCTCTGGCACCGCCGGCCACAAGAGCCCGGACGGCACACAAGTCTTCGACCTCACCTTCAAGGTCGTTCCCCCCGCCCTCACCGCCGACGAGAAGAAGCTGCAATCGACCGACCCACGGCCGTGGTATGGCGGCGAAGGCAAGGGCACCCTGAAGCTTGAACGTACGGTCGACGCTGCCGCCGGCGTCGTGCGCGAGTTCCGGGCCACGCTCACGCTCGACATCACCTTCGGCCCTCACCACGGCAAGAGTGCCTTCGCCGGCACGTTCACGCAGCACTGGCAGGTCCTCGAGGTGCTCGGCTACCGCGCGCCCGGCTTCGCCGCACGCGTCGCCAGAGCGATCCAGGACGGCGCGGACGTCATCGCCCATGAACTGGAGTTCGATCGGCCCGACCTCGCGACCCGGAACGACAACGACCACCTCTGCGGCGAAGGTCGGTTGGCCCTGTGCCTGCAGACGCTGTTGGCCGCGGAACGGTCACCCGATTCGCCCAAGGTCCGCGCCGGCTTCGAGGAACTGTACCGCCGCGACCTGCGCGAGACCTACAGCCTGTCGGTGGCGCTGCTCGCAACCGAACAGGCTCATACACCGCCGCTCGAACGCGACAACCTGCTGCGCGGCATCATCGGCAAGCCGACACCGCGCGTGTTGCCGGCGGCGGAGCAGCGGCGCGTCGCCGAGTGGACCGAGCGCCTGCTCAAGAATCGCGACGAGAGTCTCGACCAGGCCTACCGCTCGCGCTGGTGGTACTTCGGCGGCAAGGGCTTCGACAACAGCAACTCGCAGTACGCACTGCTCGGACTCTGGAGTGCGTCGTTGTGCCAACAGCAGGTGCCGCGCGGCGTCTGGCTCGCGGCTGCGGAACACTGGCTCGCTGTGCAACACAGTCCCTTTGGTCGGTCGCGCGGGTTGCAGCTCGTGCCACTCGCGGCGATGACGGATCAGGGCCTCGCGGTGCTGGCGCGCAGTGGTTCGGCGCGCACGGCGACCCCACGCGGCTTTTGCTACACGCTGCCTGGCAGCGGCCCTGCCTACGGCAGCATGACGTGCGCAGGCATCGTCGGCATGTCGCTCTGTCGCGCCGCGCTCGATGCGGGCCCTGGCAAGGCGACGGCACTCGACGGCAAGCTCGACGAGGCGATCCGTTCGGCATTCGCGTGGCTCGCGGCGCATCGCACCGTGCGCTGGAACGCTGGGCCGCCGCCATCGCGCAATCAGCACTTCTTCTACTGGCTCTACAGCCTCGAACGCGCCTGTGAACTCTCGCGCACAGGACTCATCGACGATTGGGACTGGTACCACGAGGGCGCCCAGGTGCTGCTCTCGCTGCAGGACGTGCATGGCAAGTTCGGCCATGCGAATTTCGAGGAACAGTGCTTCGCGATCCTGTTCCTGAAGAAGGCGCAGCTACCCGTGTTGACGGGACCCCGCTGATCGCGGGACTGAGTCAAGGGGCTCTGCGCATCGTCACCTCACCGGGGACCTCGGCATCCGGCGCCAACAACCGCAGACCGTCTTCACCGTCGCCGAACTGCATTTCGAGGTCGTAGTGTCCTGTCGAGAGCCCGGCGATCGGTACCGTCGCGTCGCTGCGCACGCGTGGCCGCATCACGAGCCACGGCTCGCGCTCGCGCGCGCCGTCGAGTCGGCGCCAGATCGTCATGACACCGCGCTGGTTGACGCACTCCGCTGGCATCGACACGACCAGTGCCAACGACGAACCGAACGCGACCGGTCCCGTACGTTGGCCCGCGGCATCTCGCAGGACGACGAGGCCTGGCCCCTCATCGGCTTCGATCGCAACATCACACGTCGGCGCAGACGCCGGTGCCTGGCCCTCCAGCGTGACGACGCGCATCAGCACCACCAAAGCACCGGGGATCACCCACCACCGCATGCGCTCGGCCATGGGGTGGCTTTTCGGCAGCGGCGCGGGTCCGGCCGAAGCACAACCTGCCCCGCCGACGCAGGGCTCGTGCAGATCAGCTCATGACGAACTGGTCCGCCGGCGCACGGCGGTGCGTGACCATCTGTTCGATGAGCCTGGCCACCGCCGTCCAGGTGGGCGCGTCGTTCAAGGCACCCGCGACCTGCACGGCCCCCGCCACGTAGCGCGCCTCTGGCATCCCTTCCAACGCCCGCTGCAGCACCCAGCACGTTGCATGATGGTCGTGCCCGAAGTGCTCGATCGCGCGCAGCACCGGGCGAAGAGCCTCGACCCGCACCAGGGGCGGCAGCCCGGCGAGCAGCGTCGCTTCGTCGGCTCTTCGATGACGGCGCAAGCAGGCCGGCAGCAGCGTGCGCACGAGCGTGTCGACGACGAGCAGGCCGCGCGCGCGTTCCGTGGCCGCAGTGCCACGCGAGTTGACGAGCAGCGGCACGAGCGGGCGCAGGTAACGATTGCGCGCGTCGTCGGTCATCGCGTCGTTGCAGGCGCGCACGAAGGCAGCGAGCACGGGACAGGCACAGCCCGGTTCGTCGCTGTGCGGCTCGCCGGCGAGCCAGGCCACCATTTCCATGGCGCACATGCCGTCGTCGCGCGTCGAGTGGGCGCCGCGCCGCAAGGGATGTTGATCGATCAATCGTTGCATGAACAGAAGGACCGCACCGGGTCGGAGCGCGGCTCGAGGATGCAGAAGACTATCTCATCCGGTAGCCGTGATCCGTGCGCAACGGCCGCTGGATGGCGCCAGGGTCGAAGTCCCGCTGGCACCGCGCGCACTCGCGTGCATCGCGCACGTGATCTCAGTGCAGGCCCAACACGCCCACCGGCACGGTGTCGACGGCCCCGGTCGGTTTAGGGATCCCGAGCATCTGCGCGAACAGCACCACGCCGAACCCTGGCGTGATCGGTGCAGCGAACCGCACACCGGCCGGGATGCCCGGGCCGATCGCGAACGCCACCACTTCGCGGTCGTAGGCGTGCGGCGAACCGTGCGACGACGGCGCCACGCCATCGAGCCAGTACGGCTTGACGACGAGCTGCACGTCTCCCGCTCGCCCCGGACACAGAGCGAGCACGAGCGAAGCGCGCAGCGCATCGGACGCCGCCGGCTGCTCCAGGAGATCGGCGGTCGCAAACGCCGCGGCGATCCCGCGCACAGTTGCCGCCGCGTGCGCCGCCACGCGCGATGCCTCGCGCAACATCGCCGCCTCGTCGCGCTGGCCGCGCAAGCCCGCCAGCACCGTGTGGTCGAAGAACAACGAGTACTCACCGACGTGGGTGCAGAAGCGTTTGCCCTCCGGTGGCGCCCCGAAGTGATCGGCGAGTGCCTTCTCGGCCGCGGCACGCGCCATGGTCTGCAGGAGGCCGCGGCCGGCATCGACACCCGCCGCCTTCGCCACCTCGGGCATCGGTCCGACGCCGTGGTCGGCGGTCAGGAACAGCGCCCAGCGACCGGCGCCGACCGCGGTATCGAGGAACTGCAGGAACACCGCGAGCTCGCGGTCGAGCCGCAGCAGCGCGTCGCGCGCTTCGACCGAGTCCGGCCCGAACTGGTGGCCGATCAGATCCGTCGACGAAAAGCTCACGCACAGCAGGTCGGGCACCACGTCGGCGCCGAGTTCCATGCCGCGCACGGTGGCCTCGGCGGCGAGGCGCACCATCGTGTTGCCGATCGGTGTCGCGTAGGCCTCCGTGTAGAACGCGATCCCCGCCTCCGGCTTGCTGCCCGTGATCGGCTGCGGCAGCGTGCGCAGGTTGCTGCCATTCTGGTGCGGCACTTCGAAGATGCGGTCGTCGACGAGGCCCGCATAGGCTGCGGCCGGCCCGCATCGATCCCAGACCCAGCCGTGGAAGCCGTCGATGGCCTTCTGCTCGTTGAAGCGCGCGAGCCAGGCCGGCGTCGTCTCGGCCCACGCGGTGTTGGTGACCAGGTGGCCCGTGGTCAACTCGAACCAGACAGCGATGTCGGCATCGCCGCCGCCCATGAGGATCGCCGAGCGGTCCTTCCACGACACACTCGCGACCTTGCTGCCGGCCACGTGCGCCTTGAGACTGCCGCCCAGCGTCGGCAGCAGCAGGCGGCCCGGCCCGCGGTCCTTGCCTTCGGGCAGATCGGGCAACGCCTTCATGGTCTCCTCGACGCAGTAGACGACCTTGCCATCGTGGGGCGACCACCACGCGTTGCGCACGATGCCGTGGGTCGCGGCGGGAGCACCGGTGCCGATCGTCGCGTGGCCCGGACCGGTCTCGGTGCACGCATGCTGGTAGGCACACTGCGGGAAGTGCGCACCCTTGTCCAGCAGCCGGCGGAAACCGCCGTCGGCGGCGAAGAACGGGCGGCCCTGCTCGAACACCCAGCTCGCCAACTGGTCGACCACGCACAGCACCACGAGCCGCGGTCGTTCGGGCATTGCCTCTGCTTGCGCGCACGCGGGCACGACCAACAGCAGGGCGGCGAGCACACACTTCATGCGGCGAGCATCTTGGCAACCCGCTCGAGCGTGCGCCACGGCAGAAGGCCGAGATGGTAGATCGCGATCGACGCGATGCCGTGCTGCTGGCACAGATCGCGTACCTTCTCCAGGTCCTGATCGCTCGTGAACTGTGGTGCCCTGGGCCAGATGCAGAGCCGGCGCGGCGATCGGCGCAGTGCCACGACACCGTCGCTGCCGAGCAGCCTCTGGATGGCGTCCGGGCCGTCGCCGTAGCACGTGAGTACGCGTTCGTCCGCCGTAGGGAACGCGGCAGCACTCGGCGCCGCGAGCTGGCTGCCCGTGAACCACGGATGCGGGTGCACCTGCACAGCACGCGCCGTCTGCGCACTGCCGAAGATCGTGCGAGCGAGCTGCTGCACGGTTCGCGTGCGGGCCGCGAGCAGAGGGCCGAGCCAGCTCGCATCGACCGCGGCCGCGGCCAGGTCCGCGGGTCCAGCCGGCAACTTCCCCGGCGCCATGGCATCCGAAGCACCAATCTGCGCGTCGACGACGGCGCGCACGGCCGTGCGCAGGGCCGCCGCATCCGCACCGCCTTCGCTGAGCTGGCGCACACAGGCAGCACAGAAGCACGCCGACAGCGCCGCGTCGAGCAGGCCGGTAGCAGTGAAGCTGGCCTTGTCGTGGTGGCTCGAGTGCTTGTACCCCATCTGCCCCAAGGCCTCGAACTCGATCGTCGTCAGGCCCGCATGGCGGGCGAGGTCGCGCGTCATCGCCTCGATGTACTGCTGCACCGCCGGCTGCGCCGGACACAGCGCGTACCGGTAGGGATCGCCGAACGCGTTCTGCACGCACAGGTCGGGATGCAAGGCCCCGAGCCGCGAGTTGTGCGTCAACACGTTCCAGGCCCGCACGCGCAGACCGGCTGCCGGCGCCTCACGGCAGAGTCGTTCGAGCGGTGAGGGTCCCTGTGCCGGCACGAACGAGGATGGTTGCGGCCGCAGCACGCCGTAGTCCGGGCCCGGCCGGAAGTGCACGGTGCCGTCCTCGAGAAACCTGACGCGGCCCTGCGGATGCCAGGGCATCAACCAACGACCGTCGTGGTAGCTCGTCGCCAGCGCCACTTCCGCGATGCCGAGATCGCGCAGGCGCGGCAGACCACCTTGCGCCGCGAGCGCCTCGAGGTCGAACGGGTGCGCGTAGACGGCGAGCTGCATCCCGGGAAGCGTAGGCACCGCCTGCCTCGGCGCTACCATCGGGCCGTGAAGCCACAGCTAGCCTTCGCGGTCCTGTTCGCATCGTGCGCGACCACGAGCGGACACGATCCACGGCAGGTGCTCCTGCCGAACGGACGACTCGCGGCGAGCCTCGAGTGCCTCCAGTACGTGCCGACCGAACACGCCGCGACCTGCAAGGTCTTCCACCACGTGTGGGCGCCGGATGGCCGCCTGCTGACGAAGGGACTCGGCGGGCTCTATCCCCACCACCGCGGCCTGTTCCTCGGCTGGAACAGGCTGCGGTGCCGCGGCCAGACCTTCGACTTCTGGCATTGCAGCCACGGCGAGACCCAGCGCCTCGTCGCGTTCGTCGCACCAACCGCGCTGGGCCTCGGCGACGACTGGCAAGTGGCTGCCATCGACTGGCTCGCGGGCGACGGCAAGCCGGTACTGCACGAACACCGGGCCTTGCGGGCGTGCCCGCGAGCCTTTGGCAGCACCGTGCTCGATGTGCGCATCGAGCTGCGCGCGGCCGATGCCACGGTGCTGCTCGACGGCGACCCGCAACACGCAGGCCACCAGTTCCGCGCCGTGCAGCAGTTTGCCGAGCCGCACGCGACACCTGTGCGCTACCTGCGGCCGGCCATGGCGACAGCGCAAGCGGACGACGTCTGGACCGCGTGCGACTGGATCGCGGCAGTGATGCCGCTGGCGGACGGGCCAGTGACCGTGCTGCGCATCGAAGGGCGCGGCAATCCAGAACCGGCAACGTGGTCGACGCGCGGCTACGGGAGGTTCGGCGCGATGTGCCGGTACGAGCTGGTACCCGACGTGTGCCTTCGACTCGCCTACACCTACATCGTGGCCACCGGGGAACGCGACCCTGCCTGGTGTGCCGCGTGCGCCGCCGAAGCTGCGGCTGACGATCAGTCGCTCTGAGGCGGCGACATGAGCCGGCCGAGCTTGTTCCGGAGTTCCGCGAGTTGTTGCTGGAGGTCGTGCACCTGCCGTTCGAGCGCGCTCACGCGCAGTTCGAGGTCCGACGACCGCACGGACGCAGGCATCGGCGCCGCCATGGCCGGAGCGGCGACCGCAGGCGTTGTCGGCGTCGGCGTCTCCTGCATTTCACTGCCGTCGCCGAGCAGATGCCGCCATCGCCGCTCGCGTTCGCGCGGCCCGAGCGGCAACAACTCCACGAGCGCAGGCTTGCGCTCCCCGAGGCGCTTCAACATCGCCTCGATCTCCTCGGGCGACGCATGGCAGCCCAGGCGCGCAACACGCGGCTTCAAGGCACCTGGCGCCTGCCCACCGCGCAGCAGCAACTCCGCGACGATCGCCAGCTCCTTGTTGTCGACCTGCAGCTCCTCGACGACGCGATGCTTGAACCTCGCCACGCGGCCACCGCCCTCGACGCGCGCCGCAAAACCCTTCTCCTGGAGTGACATGAGCGCGCCAGCGATCTGGAACGCCACCAGCTCCGTGATCGGGTCGCGGTTGTTCTTCTGGTTGCAGCCGTCGACGAGCGCGTTCTCGCTGAGCGGATAGCTGTCTGGCACCGAGAGCTGCTTCTCGATCAGCACGCCGACGATGCGCTGTTCAGTGCGGTCGAGTCTCGTCATGGCACGACCTCACTTCTTCTTGCCACCTGGCAACAGACCCTGCAGAGCCTTCTTCGCTTCGTCCACCGCCTTCTTCTTCGCTTCCTCCTCCAACCGCTTCGCCTCTGCCGCAGCCTTCTGCTTCGCCTCGTCGACGATCTGGTCGGGCTTCTTGTTCGGATCGAGCAGACCCTGCACGTTCGTCGGCAAGCCGCCGAGCAGCTTGCCGGCCTGACCCTGCACGAAGTTGGCGAGTTCCTTCTGACCGGCCGCGAGCAGCGCGTCCTGGAGCACCTTGTCGTCGAGCGACACCGACGGACTCGTCACCGAGCCTCGCAGACCGATCGGTAGCAGCAGCGAATCGACCTTCGTCTCCTTGCTGCCCGCCAACGCGAAGGTCGTGTCCTTGAGCGCCACCTGGAGCGGGAAATCGAGTGTCATCGCCTGCCCCTTGGTCGACGCGAGCGAGCCCTTGCTCGTGAGGTCCAGCGTGCCGCCACGCAGCGGCGGCGCACCACCGAGGCGGAGCTGGCTGAACACACTGTCGACGGACAGTTGGCGGAACGCGAACTGCAAGCCGACCACCGGGCTCAGCTTCGTCTTGCCGTCGAGCTGCAACAGCAGCGAGTCCGACTGCGACTTCACGGACACCGACATCGCCTCGGCGACGAGCGACGGCAGGTCCGAGACATTGCGCGCGCGCAGGTCGAGCTTCTCCGGCTTGCCGCCGACGGAGTAGCCGATGCCTTCGAGATCGATCTTGCGGATGAGCACGCGCGGCCCGGCTTGCAGCAGATGCGTCGCGACGACGCTCGCGATGCCCTTGCGTTCCTGCTCGGCGCGATCCTCGGCCCGCTGCTCCTTTGTCTGCTCGGCCGGCGGTGCCTTGTCGCCACCGGCGATGACGTCGATCCACTCGCGCGCCTGTTCTAGCCGCCCCTTCCAGATCTCGAAGTCCTTGAGGTAGTCCTCGATCGTCTTCGTGCCGGCCGGCGACGGTGGTGGTTCCGGTGGCTTTGGTGCCCCGGGCAGGATCACGCCGGGCGTGCTGCGTGCGGTGCCGCCGCGCGCATTCGTCGAACGCACCTCGTCGATGACGAAGCGCTTGCGCAGGAGTTCCCCCGTGTCGATCGTCGCGGTCACTTCGTCGGCCGCCAGCAGGTCCTTGTCGAGTGCTTTGCTGTCGGCGAGTGCGAGGCCCTGCAGCCGCAACGTGCCATCGCCGAAGCTGAGGCGCGCCGCCGTGAGGTCCACGGACGCGCCGTTCATCGCTTCGAGCCCGCCCTTCACGTTGCGCGTGAGGATCGGCGTCGAGAACCACTGTTGGAACACCCACAGGCTGCCGACGAACACGATCGCGATCAGCACGCCGCTGAGGCGGATCGGCAGGCCGAGCTTTTTCTTCTCGGACAGTTCCCTCCAACTCTGCTTGCCCTTGCCCTTGCCGAGCAGGAGCCACGTGGAGAAACGCACCCACCACTTCTGCGCGTACTTCTGGTAGCGGTCGCTGTTCTCCTCGGCGTTCGCCATGCGCGCGCGGATCGAGCGGATCGTGCGATTCAGGACGAAGCCGGAGCCGAGCCCGAACACGAGGCCCAGCACGAGTCCGCCCGTGGTGGCGTAGTACTCGAGCCCGAACCACGCCGTGACCTTGGCGTTGATGAACCAGCCGAACACACCTTGCACCGGACCGTCGAGCAGGAACGTGCCGATCGCATACGACAGCGGCAGCAGCACGAGGCTCAGCGCCTTGGCGCCCAGCAGTACGATCCCGAACACGCCGAGGTTCGCATTCAGCACGAGCACCCAGCACAGGAACAACAGGATGAGGCCGGGTGCCTGCATGAAACCGCCGCCGAGATCGCCAGGCAGGAAGAAGCCGGGCAGAAACCCGAGCAGTCCACCGAACATCGTGGCGAGCATCACCTGG
>JAYUCN010000316.1:0-5074 GCA_043740335.1 Planctomycetota bacterium | reverse complement strand
AACAGCATCGGCAAGAGCAGCGCGCGTTTCAGGTCCTGGCTCATGCGGTCGACCTTGCGAGTTCGGGGCCGCTGCCTTCGGGTCGCCGCGGAAATGAGTCATGGCAGCAGAGAAACCTGCTGCAGAGGTACTTGTGCGCTCCACCGGCCCGGCGACCGTAGCATCCACGGGGTCCCCAGGTGCTGCGAAACTGGCACGGGCTCCGACGGGCGACAGGTCAGACTGACAGAACGTTCGCGCGCACTCCGATCCGGTCCATGCCATGGTGAAATCGTTGCCGACTCTGCTGCGCGAGATCAAGGCCTGCACGCTCTGCGCCGCGCACCTGCCGCTGGGACCGCGCCCCGTGCTCGCGGCGCATGCCGACGCGCGCATCCTCATCATCGGCCAGGCGCCCGGCAAGCGCGTGCACACGAGCGGCGTCCCCTGGGACGACCCGAGCGGCGATCGTCTGCGCGAATGGCTCGGCGTCGACCGCGCGACGTTCTATGACGCGCGGGCCATCGCTCTCGTGCCGATGGGCTTTTGCTATCCCGGCACCGGCAGCTCCGGCGATCTGCCACCGCGGCCCGAGTGTGCGGCGACCTGGCACGAACCGCTGTTGTCGCGGCTGTCGAACGTGCGGCTCGTGCTGCTGCTGAGCCAATACGCGCAGAAGGGCTATCTGGGCGACCGGCAGAAGGACACGCTGACGGCGACCGTGCGCGCCTTCAAGGACTACGGCCCGCGCTACCTGCCGCTGCCGCACCCGAGCCCGCGCAACAACCTGTGGCTCAAACGCAATCCGTGGTTCGAACGGACACTGCTTCCAGAACTTCGGCGCCGGGTTGCCGCGACCTTGGGCAACGCATGATCCACCGGACTTCACGCCGCCGTAGTCGGCCAGCACGACGCTAGGCGTGCCTCTGCAGCGGATGACCAGCATCGCGCCACGCATCCAAGCCGCCGTGCAGCGGCCGCACGCGCGTGATGCCGCGCTTGACGAGCAGGAGCGCCACCCGGGCGCTCGTCGCTTCATTGGGTCAAGTGCAGTAGAGCACCACGTCGCGGTCGCGTGGGATGCGCTCGTGGTTCGCTTCGATCTCCTCGGCCGTGAAGTGCAGCGCACCTGGCACGACGTGCGGATCGGCGTCGAAGTCGTGGGCGTGGCGCAGGTCGACGACGAAGGGTGGCTCGGCGCCGACGAGCATGGCGCGCAGTTCGTCGGGCAGAACGCGGGCGATGCGCAGCTTCGCGAGGAACGCGCGGCGGCGCGCCCACTTGGCCAGCACGAACAACGCGACCACGAGCGCGAAGATGCCGAGCAGCCACGCACCCGTCAGCGCCGCGCGCGCGGCGACCTGTTCGAGGCGATCGGCGAACGCGTAACCGGGCAGCGCGAACGCGAGCGTCCACACGAGCGCGCCGAGCGCGTCGAGCAGCAGGAAGCGCAACCACGGCATGCGGATCACGCCGGCCAGCGGCGGCGCGATCGTGGAGAGCCCGGGCACGAACTTGGCCAGCACGAGCGTCAGAGCACCGCGGCGCGCGAACGTCGCCTCGGTGCTGCGCACGCACGACTCCGGTTCGAGCGACACGCGGCACAGAAGGCTCAGCACCCTGCGCCCGCTGCGGCGGCCGATCAGGAACCACGCGGCGTCGGCGAGCAGCGACGCGAGCAGCGACAGCACGACGACCGTCGTGAGGTCGAGCTGGCCGGTGCCGGCGAGCGCGCCGGCGGCGAGCAGCACCGGGATCGCCGGCAGCGGTACTCCGCTCTGGTGCGCGAGGACCCAGAAGAACACGACGGCGTAGCCGTGCGCGACCAGGAACTCGAGGATGGCTTGCATGCAGGCAGCCTACGCATCTCGACGCCGCCTCGGCAACATGTGGTTCATCGACTGGCCCCTCGCACTCCTGGTCCTTCGTGCGTACGTGTTCGGTGACCAAGGCGCCGATGCTGTCGAACCGATTCGTTGTCGCGATCTTCGTCCTGGCCGCGATGCTCGGCCTGCTGACGATCGCCTGGTTCGGTGGGTTCACCGCCGCGGGCGAACCCGCACCCGGTCCGTCACGGCCGGGTGCGGTGGTCGAGAATGCCGGAACGGCGACGGCGCCGATCGGCCCGGAGGGGGCAGCGGCACGCCTGCGATCGGCACCGACGACGACACGTTCCGCGGTGGCGGCCCCGCCGTTCGCGAGCGTCGACGAGGACGGCAACCCGATCGCAGGGGCGGTGCGGAACGGGCTCGTGCTGTGCGTGCGCGCGGCCGACGGCACGCCGTGCGCGGACGTGCCGGTGACCGCTGCATGGCGCAAGGGCTTCGGCGCCTATGGCTCCGACACCGGGCGCACGGATGCGATGGGGCGCTTCCCGACCACCGTCGCCGAGGTGGAACAGTTCGAGCGCGTCGAGGTCCAGCACCCGAGGTTCGGCGGGCTCCGGTATGGCGACGACCTGCTCGTGTCGGCCGCGGAGCCGCGCACCGTGGTCCTTGTCGTGCCGGTGTTCGCGCCGCTGCACGTGCGGCTCGTCGATGGTCTCGGTGCAGCGGTCGCGCGCGGCACCGTGAAATGCGAAGGTCGCAGTGCGTCGTCGGCGGTGCGCGCGCACGTGCTCGAGCCCGACGAGGTGGTGGTTGCTGCCGACGCGGCGGGGCGCGCCGAGATCCTGGTCCCGATCGGCAGCTACGTGCTGTCTGCCGAGGCCGAGAACTGTTCGCTGCCCGAGACGGTGCTGGCAGAGGTGGGGGCCTTGCGCAACGAGGCCACGATCGTGTTGCTGCGCGCGGAGCACCGGATCGAAGTGAACGTGCACACGACGCTGCCGCCCGGCGGCTCGCTGCCGCTCGAGGTCACGGCGTTCACGTCGGCGGCACCGTTGCGCTCCGGCATGCCGGGTCGCGCGGGCGAGGGGCAGTACCGCGAGCTGTTCGTCGATCGCCAGGATGATCGCCATCACGTGGTGCGCGCGGAGCGCGTGCCGTGGCGGCTCGTGGTGAAGGCCAAGGGCTGCGCCGACGCCGTCGTCGACGTGCCCGCGGAGCAGACGGAAGTCAGGGTCGCACTCGAGCCCGCACCGCTGCCGCCGCCGAAGGCGCGGCTCCGCATCAGCGTCGTCGATCCAGAAGGCAAGCCCGTGCGCGCGGGCGTGCGTGTGCACGAGGCCACGGGCCTCGTCGAAGGATCCGAACTCACGACCGATGGCGATGGCCATGCCGTGCTCGAACTGGAGCCCAAGAGCCGTGTGTGCGTGAGCGCCCGGCACGCCGCGTTCGCCCGCGCCATCGCGGGCCCCTTCGACCTCGTGGCGGGGGATCTCGACGTTCGCCTCCAGCTGTCGACGGCGCTCACCATCCGCGGTCGCGTCGTCGACGGCAACGGGCAGGCGGTGCCAGCCAACGTTCGCCTGCTGCGTCCGGCCGGTGTGCTGCAGCAACTCGGTGCCCCGAGCGAAATCCTCGACGAGGTGCCGATGCAGGACCATCGCACGATGGACGACGGTGCCTTCCATTTCGACGACTGCAGCCCGGGCGAACATGAACTCTGGGCGTTCCCCGAGAGTGGCGGCTTGCCGGCGCGGAAACGCGTTGGTGCGGGTGACGAGGTGACGCTCGTGCTCGGCGATGGGCTCACCGGGTTGGCGATCGTGCGTGGCACGGTGCGCGATGCGGCGACGCGCGTCGTGATGCAGGAAGTGGACGTGCAATGCGAGGGCGGCATCGTGGCCTTGCATCTGCGCACGGGGGCGTCGGGCCAGTTCGAGTTCGTCGCGCGGCCGGGCGAGGCTCGGGTCACGGTGCGGGCGAAGGGCTACGTCGTGACGACGTCAGCGCGCACGGTTGCCGCGGGACAGGAAGTGTTCGACGTGTTGATGCCACCGAGCCCGGTCTTCTTCGTGCGAGTGCTCGATGCTGCAGGTCGGCCGCTGGCAGGCGCCGAGATCGCCGTGCTCGGCGCGGATGGCAAGCCGATCGAGCTGCTCGATGCGAACGGCAACTACGACGGCGAGGTCGAGACCACGAACCGCATCGGCCGCAGGGACCTGCGCGGGGTGCCCGCTGGCGCGATCCGGCTCCGCATCGAGTACGACGGCAAGACGCACGAGTTCGACGTGCCCGCCACCGCCGGGCGCGACGCCTGCTTCGACGTGCGCTGGCCGGGCTGACGCTCAGCCGTGAGGCGCGAGCCGGCTTGGCGGCCCGTCCCCTCCTGCGGCTGGGCGGGATCGTACCCCTCGTGCGGGCCGTCACTCAACCCGCACGACGTAGTTGATTCCGCCCCACACTGCTGAGGGCTCAAGGAGATCCTTCAAGCGCTGTAGGTCTCGTTGACAACCCACATGGCCCGCGACAACGATGCCACCGCCCGTGCTCACGCCAGCCGTGACACCCAAGAACGCTGCAGCGGAGCTGATCCGATCCACAACGAAGGGCAAGCGCTCTCGTGCCTGGTCCATCATGCGCGCCTGCCGGAACGCAGTCGGGCCAAACCACACGTAGCAGCCAAGCCCTGTGGCCATGGCGAGCAGGATCCAGACTCGCAGCTTCGAGCGATCGGCCACGGAATCTCCGCCCAACTAGTGTTCGGAACGCATTTCGATCGGCGCCTCGGTCCACGGCCCCGCCGCGAACGCGCGGTGGTCGCCGCCGTCCGCGTAGGCGAAGAGGAACGGGGTCGTGCGCGGGATCAGGATGTGGAAGCGTCCGTCCTTGCGGGTTGCTCCCACTGGCTCCTGGGCCTTCGGTGGCGGCGCCTGCCGATCGACGGGGAAGAGCATGGCCTTCTCGACGGGGTTGTCGTTGCGATCGACCATGCGCCCGGTGACGAGGACCATGCCGTGCTTGCGATCGTCGAGGACCACGTTGCCGTCGTGTTGCCAGCCGTCGGCGCGATGCACGAGCGCCGTGCCGAAGCTCGCGAGCAACGACTCGACATCGCGGTTGGCCCAGAGGCGGAACTGCCCCTTGCCATCCGTCGTCGTCCACGCCACGCGGCCGCGCTCGCCGTTGGCCGTGACGCGGGCGCGGGGCACCGACGCGCCCGCTTCGTCGAGCACGCTGCCGCACAGGCAGAAGTAGTGATCGCGCACGAG
>JAYUCN010000315.1:0-2061 GCA_043740335.1 Planctomycetota bacterium | reverse complement strand
TGCGTTCGCCCGCGACGGGCCTCGTCGTCATGCCGCGCGTCTTCCGCAAGATCTGCAGCAACGGTGCCATCGTCGATATCGGTGCGGCGGACGTGTGCGAGGTCGATGCCCACGAAGTCGGTGCGGCCATGCGCGCCTGCCTGCAGCCGGCGGGGATCGATATGGCGGTGGCGCGGTTCCGTCGCGCCGCGCGCATCGAAGTCGAGGACGTCGAGGCGTTGCTCGCCCGTGCCCTGCCCAGAACGCCGGCCGGCGATCTGATCGCGCAGTGGCGGCGGGCCGGCGACCGGTCGGGGTTCGGCCTCGTCAACGCGGCGACTGCGCTGGCACACGACGAGCCGGTGCCGTCGCGGCGGCTGGACCGCGAGCGCGATGCCGAGCGCCTGCTGTCAGCCATCGAAGAACTGCCCGCACCGTCACGCCGGGCGCTGGCAGTGCAGACGCAGTGCGCGGCATCGAGTTGAACGCGGCGCCCGTCGAGCGGCGGCCGCGCGGTGATCACTGGTGCTCGAAGAATGCGACCGGGCAGTAGTTCGCCGACTTCGTCCCGACCGTGACGGTCGTCGGGGCGCCACTGGCTCTCACGATCGAGGAGCGCGGGTTGGCTCCCGTCAGTACCTGGGCGCCGTTCGACACGACGAGTCCGCCCGGCGAGAAGAAGTCGAGGAACAGGACCTGGCTCGAGATCGTGTAGTCGGCGAACGCATTGTTGTTGGGAATCACGAACGACCAACTCGCGGTGCCGGTGGCTCCTGACGTGCCACTCAACGTGGCGAGCCCGATCGGCGACACCTGGCCAGTGCAGGCCGGGTTGATGCCCGCGAAGACGGCGGTGAGAGAATACGGGGGGAGCAGCGGCACGCCGAGATTGATGGCGAGCACGCCGACGCTGTTTGCGGGACCCATGCTCATCGTGTTCGTGTAGGTCAAGCCAGGCCGGGTCGGCGCGACCGTGAGGTTGGGCGTGCCGCCGCCCGAGTGCGGGCAGCCCGCGGGCCCATAGATGACCGGCGAGTAGTAGTCGGCGCGGTCGAGGCGATAGTTCCAGGCGGTGCCGCCGCCGCTGTTGCCGAAGCACCGGTACTCGACGACGAAGTTCTGTCCGGCGGGCAGATAGGTGAACGGGGTCGTGAGCGTGATGAAGAACATGCCGTTGACGAGCGGGTTGGCAGTGTCGTGCAGGTTCGGCAGCACCACGGTTGCCGGACCGAACACGGTCACCGGCGGTGCGGCGTAGTTGGTGTCGAAATTGGTCCCCATCGTTGCGGCCGTCAGCGTCGAGTAGCCCATGCGGATCTCGAGCTGCACGCTGCGTCCGGTGTCGAGGGTCGTCATCGTTGCATCCTGGCGGAAGCCGACCTTCGTGATCTGATTGCCGCTCGGCACCTGCAGGTCGATGGCCTCGTAGAGGCACTGCACGCGCGAAGTCCCATTGGCAAGCGGCAGATTGGGCGAGTTGAGTGGTCCCTCGCTGACGGCGGCGTACTCATCGGGGAAGATGGCGACGGTCTGGCCGATCAGCACAGGGCAGGAAAGGGCAAAGGGGAGAAGGGCAGTGAGCTTGTTCATCGGGGAAAGTCCTCATGAGAGGAAGCGGTCCCCCTGGCGCGGCGTTCGCAGCAGATCACATTTCTTCAGCCGGTGGCGGCAGCATGGGTGTCATGCACCAAACCAGGCCGGGCGCGCCCAACGCGTTTGGCCGAGTCGCTACTGATGCTCGAAGAATGCGGCGGGGCAGTAGTTCACCGACAGCGAGCCGGCCGTGACGGAAGTCGGTGCGCCCGCTGCGGCCAGAATGGTGGAACGAGGCTGGACCCGGTCAGCACCTGCGCTCCGCGCGACACGACGAGACCACCAGGCGCGAACAGGTCGAAGAAGGCGGCCTGCTCGAGATCCAGTAGTCGGCGAACGCCTGGTTGTTCGGCACGCAGACGGCGACGGACGTCACCGCGGTTCGCGGAATTCTGGCTGCGCCCCGCCGCTGGCTTCCCCTTGGGCGGTTGTCCACGAACACCAACACCCAACAGGAGACCACCATGTTCCGTATCCCGCACACCGTCC
>JAYUCN010000314.1:0-5078 GCA_043740335.1 Planctomycetota bacterium | reverse complement strand
CGAAGCGGAACTCGGTGAGGCGGGCTTCGCGCGGCGACTGACCGCTCGCCTGGCTGACGAGGCGCAGGCCGCCCGCCAGCGGTTCCACGCGCAGCTCGACGGGCTGGTGATTGCCCAGCCGCGGGAAGGCCACGACGGGGCTCACGGTGCGGGACACGGCCTGCTGCACCGCGAGCTCGACGGCTCTGGCGGCTTGCAGGGCTTGCCGATGGCGGGCGAGCAGATCCTGTTGGGATTCTGTGCGGGCGGCGGCGGCGGCGAGGACCTGCAGCGCATCCGCGGCCGTGCCGTGACAGAAGGTGCGCCAGGCGAGATCGCAGCGCTGGTCGAACTTGCGGTCGGCCTCGCGCGCGACGGCGAACTCGACTTCGCTCTGCAGCACGCCGAGCTGGCCTTCGAGGTCGGGCCATGGATCGCGACCGCGCCCGACGCGGAAACTGCCGGACGGCGGCCAGACATGCAGCAGGTTCTGCCGGAACTGCGTGAGCGCCGCGTCGATGGACGCTGGCGGCGCGCCATCGCGCAGACGTTCCAGGAAGGCGGTGCTCACGAGCGCGACCTCGTCGCGCAGCCCCTTGGCGACGAGTTCCTCGCCCTTGTCGATGTCGTCCTGCGCGACTTGCTTCGCGATCACCCACTTCTCGCGCATGCGCTGGGCGGTGGCCTGCTGCAGCGCTTCGGGTAACGGCATGCGCACGCCGTTGCAGAAGGTCGCGGTCGCATCGCGCCAGAGGTGGTCCGCACCCGCGAAGTCGCCCGCGCGGATGCGTTCCTCCGCCTTGGTCGGCAACGTCGTACCGAGGAACAGCTCGAAGAGTGCCAGCAGCTCGGCGTCGCGTTGTTCGATGCAGCGGTCGATCGTCGCCAACAGATCGTCGAGACGAACGAGCCGCAAGTTGGTCGGGGTATGGCCGAGCACCACACCGGCCTGCTCGCGCAACGGCGGTTGGATGCGTTCGGCCCGGCACCGCTCGGCGTCGGGCCAGACCGCCGGATCCCGCAGCCATGCGGACAACTCCTTCCAGCCGGCACCCTGCAACTGCGACACGACGCCGTCGACCGTCCTCTGGAGATCGACCATCACCTGGCGCTTGCTCTGTTCGAGGCGCGTCGCCGTGCCCATCGGTGCCGACTGGGCGAGGCCGTTCAGCCGGTCCAGACGGGCGCCGGGGGTCGGCAGTTGCTGCAGCTCGACCTCGAGCTGGGCCAGGAACTCGTCGCTCGTCGGCACCACGACGACGGGGTCGCGCACCTGCGTGCCGAGCCACCAGCCGCCGCCGATGAGCCCGACCACGATCACGGTGAGCAGCGACCACAGCAGCAGCCGCGGCCGGTCCGCGGCGTCGGCGGCCAGGCGCGCGGCGTCGACCTGCGGCGGCAACGACCGATCGATGCGGTCGAGGTCGTCGAGCAGTTCGCGCGGGGTCTGGTAGCGCACGCGCAGGTCCTTCACGAGCAGCTTGCGGATCACCAGCGACAGCCCAGGCGTCAGGGCCGGGTTCATTTCGTCGGGCGGCACCGGCGTCTCGTTGAGCACGTTCGTGATCAGTTGCGCCATGGTGTCGCCGCGGAACGGCGGCACGCCGGTCGCCATGTGGTAGAGCGTCGCGCCGAGCGAGTAGAGATCGCTGCGCACGTCGACGTCCTGTGGGTTGCGCGCCTGCTCGGGCGAGATGTACTGCGGCGTGCCGACCGTGGCGCCATCGCGCGTGAGTGTCAGGTCCGCCGGTCCCTTGGCGAGCCCCATGTCAGTGAGCTTCACGTTGCCGGCTTCGTCGATGAGGATGTTGCCGGGCTTGACGTCGCGGTGGATGACGCCGCGTTGGTAGGCGTGGTCGAGCGCCTGCGCCACCTGGCGCGCGACCGCCCGCACATATTCCTCGGCGAACATGCCCCACTCGACGAGCAGGGCGCGCAGCGACTTGCCCTCGACGAACTCCATGACGAAGAAGTGGTAGCCGCCCTCTTCGCCGAGGTCGTAGCCGGTGACGATGTGCGGATCGTTGAGCGAGGCGACGATGCGCGCTTCGCGCCGCAGCCGGTCGACGTAGCGGTGGTCGCGCGCCAGCGACGGCTTCAACACCTTGAGCGCGACGATGCGGTTGAGCTTCTTGTGGCGTGCCTTGAACACGGTCCCCATCGCGCCGGCACCGACGCGATCGAGGATCTCGTAATCGGAGAAGGGCTGCGCGAAGGTCATCCGTACCGCAACGCGAGGGGACTCATGCGGTGTCGTCGTTCGCCGGCAAGGCGCCGGTCGGGCGACCCTCGGCATCGAGAGCATACTTGTCGAGCTTCCGCTGCAGGGCGAACCGTGACAGGCCCAGCAGTTCGGCGGCGCGGCTCTTGTTGGATTGCGCGCGCGCGAAGGCCTTCTGGATCTCCCGCGTCTCGAGGTCGCGCACCATGTCCGGCAGCGTGGTGCCACGCTCCTGTGGCACCATGCCGTCGTCGACCATGCCGGCACCAGGTCCCTGTCGGCCCTCGCGCACGTGCTGGCTCAGGTGGCTCTCCAGGATGATGCCATCGCAGAGGATCGCCGCTCGCCGGATCTCGTTCTGCAGTTCGCGCACGTTGCCGGGCCAGCCGTACTGCACGATGCGTTCCATCGCGTCGGGGCTCACGCGCACACGGGCCTGCGTCTCACGTTGCAGGTCACCGAGGAAACGCTTGACGAGCTGCGGGATGTCCTCGCGCCGCTCGCGCAGCGTCGGCAGGTGCACGGGCAGCACCGCGAGCCGGTAGTAGAGATCCTCGCGGAACTCGCCCTCGCGCACCATGAGCTCGAGGTTGCGGTTGGTGGCGCAGATGAGGCGCACGTCGACCTTGACGGTCTGGTGGCTGCCGAGCGGGCGCACTTCGCCTTCCTGGAGCACGCGCAGGAGCTTCTTCTGCAGTTCGTTCGGCATGTCGCCGACCTCGTCGAGGAACAGCACACCACCCTCCGCCGTTTCGAGCAGACCCTTCTTGTTCGCGGTGGCACCCGTGAAGGCACCGCGCACGTAGCCGAACAGCTCGCTCTCGAGCAGCGCCTCGGGCAGCGCCGCGCAGTTCTCGCTGACGAACGGACGGTCCTTGCGCCGGCTGTGCGCGTGGATCGCGTGCGCGACGAGTTCCTTGCCGGTGCCCGAGTCGCCGGTGATGAGCACAGGGTCGTCGGCTTCGATGTACTTGTCGAGCAGCGCGAACAGGCTGCGCATGGCTCTGCCGGTGCCGACGATCTGCTTGTAGTCGAACTTGCTGCGCTGGCTCAGCGTCTGCGCGCTGATTTCTTCGCGGATCTGCGACAGCTCCGAGGTCTTCTCCTGCAGTTGACCCTTCAAGGCCGCGTTGAGCTGGTCGACGCGGTCGAGTGCGGCCTGCAGCTCGAGCTGCTTGCCGCGCAGCTGTTCCATGCCGCGCGCATTGCAGATCGCGGTGCCGGCGTGGTCCGCGAGCGACAGCAGCAGCGCCTTCTCGCGCTCCTGGAACACCTGCTGCTGGAGCCGGTTGTCGACGTAGAGCACGCCGCCGACCGCGCCCTGGATGCGGATCGGGATGCACAGCACCGAGCGCAGGCGCAGGTCGGCCACGGACTGCAGGTCGCGGAAGCGATCGTCCTCCTGCGCGTTCGTCGTGAGCTCGGGCACGCCGGTCGCCATCACGCGGTTGGCGATCGTGCGCGAGATCTTGAACTCGGGCGACAGCACTTCCTCCTGCGCGAAGTTGCGCGCGACTTCGACGCTGTGTTCGCCGCTCTTGCCGAGGATGAGGAAACCGCGCTCGGCGCCACACATCTGGATCGTCGCGTCGACGATCTGGGTCAGCAGGCGCGTGAGATCCTGTTCTTCGTTGAGCGCGCGCGCGATCTGGAGGAAGGCGACGAGGTCGTGGCTGCCGCGCGGATGGTCGCCGGGACGCGTCTCGTCGACCGACGCGTTCTCGGTGGTCGGCATGCCGAGCGCGATCTCGTAGCTGCCGAGCGTGAACGACTCGCCGACCTTGAGTTCGGCGCGCAGCACGGGCCGGCCGCGCATCTTGGCGGGGTTCTGGGCGCCGCCGTCGACCAGCGTGAAGACGTCGTCCTGACGCTCGACGCGGCAGTGCACGCGCGAGATCAGGCGGTCGGGCAGGAAGAGGTCGCACTCGCGCGAACGGCCGATCGTCACGACGTCCTGGTGGAAGGCGTGGGTCTCGGACTTGGTGTCGCGCGTGACGACGAGCAGGAAGGGGCCTTGGCTCATGCGGGCAGGTGCAGACTCTGAATAGCCACGGCGGAGCTGCCTGTAACGAACGCCGCCGCCCGGACCTGGAGGATCCTACTGCGGTTGGGCGGCAGGCGCCGACTTGCCTCGACAGTGAGGCGAGTTGGGAGCGGATCATCCGTGCAAATGTGCAGTCAGACTGAAGATTTGCAAGGCAGCCGGAAGGGCGCTCCATGCCACCCGCACCGCGCCGACGCGGCGAGCGCATGGACGCGCAACGATACAGGCGCGTGCGAGGCGCCGTTCGAGCAGATGCAATCCAAGACCATCTCGAAACCCCGGAAGCCGCCTGGTTGCTGGGCTGGACGGCATCGGTCATTTTGTATCAACGGCCATCCGCAGGTTGCGCATCGCTCGCGGCGCGATTTCCTGCGCAAAGTTGGCCTCAGAAATCCACTGCCCCCATGGGCATGGCAACACCGCACGACGACCTCTTCCACTACACCTTCCAGCATCCACGCCACGCGGCCGGCTGGCTCCGCTCGGTTCTGCCGCCCGCACTGGCCAGCGCCATCGACTGGTCCACCCTGCGCGCGGCACCCGAGAAGGTGCATGGCCATCGCGTGCGTCAGCGCATCACCGACATCGTCTTCACCGCCGAGCTGCAGCTCGGGCGCCACCTGCTCTTCCTGCCCAACGCGGGCCTTGCCCGCAGCCCAACATGAGCCTCTCGTAGCCGAGAATCGTGAACGGCGTTCACGATTCTCGGGTGTAGAGGCTCATCGAGCACAAGAGCTACCTCGCACGCAAGCTGCACGAGCAGGTCCTGTTCTCCTCCGTGCACCTCGCTGCTCGCACGCGCGCGAAAAACTCCCCGCCAGCGCTCGTCGTGCC
>JAYUCN010000313.1:0-12420 GCA_043740335.1 Planctomycetota bacterium | reverse complement strand
CGCAGCGCATCGGCAGGCCCAAGGCCGTGCGTGCGATCGGCGCTGCCAACGGCAGGAACCCGATCCCGATCGTGGTGCCCTGCCATCGCGTGATCGGCAAGGACGGCAGCCTCGTCGGCTTCGGCGGCGGGCTTTGGTGCAAACAGTGGCTGTTGCAGCACGAAGCCGCAGTGCTGGCCCGCGTCACGGCAGCAGGCGTGCAAGCATGAAGCTCCCCGCCGCTTCGCCGTTCGCGGGTCACTGGGACCTCGACCCCGAGGTGGTGTTCCTGAACCACGGCAGCTTCGGTGCCTGCCCGCGCGCCGTGCTGCAGCACCAGCACGAACTGCGCCTGCGCATGGAACGTGAGCCCGTGCTCTTCCTGCATCGGCAACTCGAGAGTCTGCTCGATCCGGCGCGGCACGAGCTCGCGCGCTTCGTCGGCTGCGATGCGGACGACCTCGCATTCGTGCCGAACGCGACGACGGGCGTGAACACCGTGTTGCGCTCACTGTCGTTCGGCCCGGGCGACGAACTGCTCGTGACGGACCACGAGTACAACGCGTGCCGCAACGTGCTCGACTTCGTGGCGCAGCGCGCCGGCGCCCGCGTCGTCACCGCCCCGCTGCCGTTCCCGCTGCAGGATCCGCAGCAGGTGATCGACAGTGTGCTCGCACGCGTCACGGGTCGCACGCGGCTCCTGCTCATCGACCACGTCACGAGTCCGACGGGCCTCGTGCTGCCCGCGGAGCCGATCGTGCACGCGCTGCGCGAACGCGGCGTCGACACGCTCGTCGACGGCGCCCATGCACCCGGCATGCTGCCGCTCGATCTGGGGAAGCTCGGGGCTGCCTATTACACGGGCAACTGCCACAAGTGGCTCTGCACGCCGAAGGGTTCGGCGCTGCTCTACGTGCAGCGTGATCGCCAAGCGGGCATCCGCCCGCTTTCGATCAGCCACGGGGCGAACTCCACGCGCACGGACCGTTCGCGCTTCCGGCTCGAGTTCGACTTCACGGGCACCGACGACTTCACGCCGTTCCTCTGTGTGCCGACCGCACTGCGGTTCCTCGGCTCGATGCTGCCCGGTGGCATCGCTGCGCTCCAGGCGCACAACCGAGCGCTCGCGCTCGCCGGCCGCGATCTGCTGTGCAAGGCGCTCGGGGTCGAGGCTCCCGCACCGGCGACCATGATCGGTTCGCTCGCTGCGGTCGTGCTGCCGCCGACGGACGCACCGCTGGTGCAGCCGCATGGCCAGGACCCGCTGCAGGTGTCACTGTTCGACGAGCACCGCATCGAGGTGCCCGTCATGCGCTGGCCGCACCCGCCGCTCCGGCTGCTGCGCATCTCGCCGCAGATCTACAACTCGCGGGAACAGTACGAGTACCTGGCGGGCGCCATCGCCGCACCAGGCACTCGCTGAAGAAGGCTCACGCCGTGGCGACGAACCACGCGCGCTGCGCACCGACCTGGAGCGGCGCCCCGCGGTCGTCGAGCACCTTCGCACTCGCGAAGCCAGCCTGCGCGAGCAGACCGAGGACTTCGCGCGCGGCGCGCACACGCAGGAACGCCGAGCGGCGTTCGACCTCCGCGCCGCGGGTCATCGTGTAGTCCGAGCGCACCACGCCGGTGCCGGGGTCGTACTGCACGTTGCTGCAGAACAGCACGCCGCCCGCTTCGTACCAACGCCGTGGCACGAACACGGGCAGGAACACCTCCAGCACCGCGGCGTCGAGCACGAAGCGGCCACCTGGCCGCAGAGCGCCGCGCACCCCCCGCAGGAAGTCCAGATCGCCGTCGTCGCCGAGGTAACCGAAGCTGTTGCCGAGGCAGCAGGCCAGATCGAACGTCGCCGGCCACGGCAGTTCGCGCATGTCCTGCTCATGGACCGTGAAGACGCCGCCGGTCGCCGCCACACGCGCATGCGCCAGCAAGGCCGGTGAACGGTCGACGGCGTCGACCACGAAACCGCGCGCCGCCAACTCGCGGGAGTGGCGTCCATCACCACAGGGCACATCGAGGATGCGGGACCGCGGCGTCGGAGCAGCAAGAGCGATCACGGTGTCGACGTCGGCCGCAGTCATCGCGGGAGTCGGCATGGCGTGCCAGAAGTCGGCGGCCAGGCCACTGAAGAAGTCACGCCACCAATCCGGGGGCATGGTCATGGGATTCCTTTCCGTACAGAGTCATTGTCATTGCCAGACGAGCGCGCCTTGGCGCGCAGTGAACACAGCCCGAAACCGGGCCGCGACCAGACGGCCTGCGAAGTCAGGGGGCGTGCCGACTCGAAGGAGTTGCGGCAGCCGTCAGCGAACACGCCCCGTGTTGGTGGGGCCGACCATGGCAAAGACGCTGCGATGCAGCGCCGGTAGAGGAAAGGACGGGCCGGAAGGTACCGAGGCGCCTCGCCGCTCGCAACCAGACCCCGCTGCCGGACCACCCGCCGGTCTCGGTCAAACGTTCGTTTGAATCGCTGCACTCGTGTCGCTACCGTGCCGCCCTCCATGTCGGAGCCCGACACCAAGACCATGATCCTCGATGCCGCCGAAGGGCTCTTCGCCGAACAGGGCTACGCCGCGACGTCGATGCGCCAACTGGCCACGAAGGCCGGGGTCAACCTCGCCGCGACGAACTACCACTTCGGCTCCAAAGAGGACCTCGCGAAGGCGGTGCTCGCGCGGCGCATCGAGCCCATCAACGAAGAACGTCTGCGCCGCCTCGGCGCGCTGCCCGCGCGTCGGACCACAGTCGAAGCCATCGTGCGCGCGTTCGTCGAACCGCCCCTGCGCGCGGCGCCGACCGCCCTCGCCGCCGGCGACGACACCACGCCGGCCAACCGCCTCTGCCGTGTCTTCGGTCGCATCAGTGTCGAGCAGCCGCCGTTCCTGCGCACGTTCCTCGGCGAGCAATTCCGCGAGGTGGGTCGACGTTTCCACGATGCCTTGGCCACCGCACTGCCGGGCCACGGTGCTGCCGCCATCTGGTGGCGACTCCACTTCATGGTCGGCGCCATGGCGCACACGCTGCAGAACTCCGCCGCCCTTGCTCTCCTGACCGGCAACCTCTGCAACGCCAACGACGTCGACGCCCTCGTCGAGCACCTCGTCGCGTTTGCCGTCGGTGGCCTGCGGGCGGCTCCCGCGCCACTATCGCGCGCGCGTTCGGGCAAAGGGACGACGACACGCAGCCGCCGCCAGGAAGCATCCCGCCCATGAAGCATCAACGGAAACCGTCGGTTGCGTTGGCCACCGTTGCCTGCCTCGTCGCCTGCGCCGCCGAACCACCGCCGACCGCGAAGGACGACCTCGGCATCGCCATTCCGGCGCGCTGGAGCTCGGCGCTGCCGGCGGACGGCACAGCCTCGCCACACGCCGCCAGCGAATGGTGGCGCTCTTTCGACGACAGCAGGCTCGACCGCCTCATCGAGGCCGGCCTCGACCACAACCGCGACCTGCGCGCCGCCCTCGCGCGCCTCGACGCGGTGACGGCGAGCCGCACCATCGCCGGCGCCGAAGCGTGGCCCACGGCGGACGTCGGCATCGACGCACTGCGCGCGCGCCGGTTGTTCCTCGGCTTTCCGTTCGGTGGCGGCGGCGTGCTGAGCAGCACGACGACCACCTTCGGCTTGTCGCTGAGCCTGCGCTGGGAACTCGACCTCTGGGGCCGCGTGCGCGCCGGCGAATCGGCCGCCATCGCCGACGTGCAAGCCGCCCTCGCGGACTTCCACGCCGGCCGACTCAGTCTCATTGCCCAGACCTGCCGCGCCTACTTCGCGGCCGTCGAAGCTCGACAGCAGCTCGTACTCGCCGAGTCAACTGTCGCCGCCTTCCGCGCCACGGCCGACGACGTGCGCGATCGCTACCGGCGCGGCGTTCGCCCGGCCCTCGACGTGCACCTGGCCGAGACCAATCTGGCAAACGCCGAGGCAACGCTCGCGCAGCGCCGCGACGTCCTGCAACGCAGCTTGCGCCAGATCGACCTGCTCGTCGGTCGCTACCCGAGTGGTCTTGCCGAGTCGGCGACGACGCTGCCCGACACGCTGCGCGCGATTCCGGCCGGCCTGCCCGGCGAACTGCTGCAGCGCCGCCCGGACCTGGCCGCGGCCGAACGCCACCTTGCCGCCGCCGGCTGTCGCGTCGAGGCGGCGCGCGCGGCGCTGTATCCGCGTCTCGCTCTCACGGGCGGTGGCGGCACCAGCAGCGAACAACTCGAGGACCTCGTCGACGACGACTTCCGCGTCTGGAGCATCGGCGCCAACCTGTTGCAGCCGCTGCTGCATGGCGGTGCTCTGCGCGCCGAGGTCGCGCGGCGCGAGGCGCAGCGCGCGGAAGCGTTGGCGCACTTCGGCGGCGCCGTGCTGCGTGCGTTCGTCGAAGTGGAGGACATCCTCGCGACCGACGTGCAGATCACAGCCCGCCGGCAGAGTCTCGCGCGCGCCGCCGAACACGCGCGGCAGGCCCGCGACCTCGCGCGCCAACGCTGGCAGCTCGGCCTCACCGAGTTCCTCGCGGTCGCCGACGGCCAGCGTCAGGCCTTCCAGGCCGACGCCGCACTGATCGCGATCGACCGCCAACGCATCGAGAACCGCATCGACCTGTTCCTCGCACTGGGTGGCGGCTTTCTCCAGGAATCCAGCCAGGAACCGACCGGAGCCCAACCGTGAAGCACGTTCGCCTCTTGCTGCAGATCCTGTTGCCGCTCGCCGTGCTGCTCGCCGGTGGCTGGCTCGCCTGGGTCGTCGCCAGCCGTCACCAGGAACCCGTCGTCGCCCCGACGACAGCGCGCGGACCGATCGTGCGCACGCAGGTGGCCGCTGCGACCGACCTGCGCATCGATGTCGACACACAGGGCACGGTCGAACCGTTCCGCACGGTCGAGCTGAGCTCGCAGGTGGGCGGTCGCATCCTGGCTGTGAGTCCGGCCCTGCGTGCCGGCGGCTTCTTCGCGCCAGACGAAGTGCTCGTCGAGATCGACCCTGCCGACTTCGAACTGTACGTCGTGCAGCAGGAGGCCGCCGTTGCGCGCGCCGAGCTGCGGGTGCTGCAGGAACGCGCCGAAGCCGACGCCGCCGTGCGCGCATGGAAACAGCTCGAGGGTGAAGCCGCCGCCGACCCGCTCGTCACGCGCGGCCCGCAGATCCTCGACGCCGAGAAGTCGCTCGCCGCCGCGCGCGCCATGCTCGAACGCAGCCGGCTCGATCTGCAGCGCACGAAGGTGAAGGCACCGTTCGCAGGCCGCGTGCGCAGTGCTTTCTCCGAGGTCGGCCAGATGGTGCAGCCGGGCCAGCACCTCGCGATCGTCACCGACGTCGCGGTGGTCGAGGTGCGGTTGCCGATCCCGGCGGCCGACGCCGCCTTCCTCGATCTGCCGATGGACTTCCTCGGCAAGGACCATGGCGGCAGCAGCGCCGGCGTCAGGCTGCGAACGGAGTTCGCTGGGCGCGCATGCGAATGGACGGGAACCGTCGTGCGCACGGAGGGTGAGATCGATCGACGCACGCGGCAGCTGACCGTGGTCGCCCGCGTCGACGATCCCTACGCACCGAGCAATCCTGCCGGCCGCCCCCCGCTGCTCGTCGGCATGTTCGTACAGGCGCGCATCCAGGGCCGCGTGTTCTCCGGCGTCATCACACTGCCCCGCGCGGCCCTCAGCTTCGGCGACCACGTCTGGATCGTCGACGCCGAACAACGCCTGCGCCGTCGGGACGTTCAGGTGTTGCGCGAGCAAGCCGATCGCATCGTCGTGAGCTCGGGCCTCGCCGCCGGCGACCTCGTCTGCATCACGAGCCTCGAGACCCCCACCGACGGCATGCCCGTGCGTCTCGTCGACGCTCCGACCAATGGCACGACGGCCGAGGGGAAGTAGCGCCATGCACGACGATCCAACGGTTCCGCCCGACGAACGGCGCGGCCTGTTCGCCTGGTTCACGCAGAACCACGTCGCCGCCACGCTGGTCGCGCTGACGTTCGTCATCGCCGGGCTCGCGGCGCTGTTCAGCGGGCGGGTGCGGCGCGAAGTCTTCCCCGAGCTCTCGCCCAACGTCGTCACGGTCTCGGTGCCCTATCCAGGTGCCACGCCTACCGAAGTCGAACAAGGCGTTTGCCTGCGCATCGAAGAGGTCGTCGAAGGGGTCACCGGCGTCGACAAGATCACGTCGGTCGCGAACGAAGGGGTCGGCCTCGTCGTCATCGAGACCCTGCAGGATGCGGACGTCGGTCGCGTGCTCGACGACATCAAGAACCGCGTCGACGCGATCACGAACTTCCCGGCCGAGAGCGAAGCGCCGATCGTACAGCGCCTCGTCGTGCGCAAGGAAGTCATCAACGTCTCGATCTACGGCGACGTCGACGAGAACACGCTGAAGCGGCTGGCCGAGCAGGCGCGCGAGGGACTGGCGGCCCTCGCCGAAGTCTCGCAGGTCGAGCTGGCGGCCGTGCGCCCGTACGAGATCTCGATCGAACTCAGCGAGGCCGCGATGCGGCGCCACGCGCTCGGCTTCGACGATGTCGCCAACGCCGTACGCCGCGGCAGCCTCGATCTGCCCGCCGGTGCGATCAAGTCCGGCGCAGGCCAGACCCTGCTGCGTGTACAGGGGCAGGCGTATCGCGGCGAGGAGTTCGCTGCCCTCGTCGTGCTGTCGAAGCCCGACGGCACCCGCGTGCGCCTCGGCGACATCGCCACCGTCGTCGACGGGTTCGCCGACGACGACCTCATGGCGCGCTTCGACGGCAAGCGGGCCGCCTTGCTCAAGGTCTTCCGCGTCGGTGAACAGGACGCGCTGGCGGTCACCGCCGCCGTGCGCACGTGGGTTGCGGGCCCCGGCAAGCGGCTCCTGCCGGCGGGCGTGCAGATGACCACGTGGCGCGACGAGTCCGTGATCTTGAAGGGCCGCATCGACCTGCTGTTCAGCAACGCGATGCAGGGCCTCGTGCTCGTGTTCGTGCTGCTGGCGCTGTTCATGCAATTGCGCGTGGCGATCTTCGTCGCCGTCGGCATCCCGGTGTCGTTCCTGGGTGCGGTCGCCCTGATGCCCGTGTTCGGCGTCTCGATCAACATGATCTCGCTGTTCGCATTCCTGCTCGTGCTCGGCATCGTCGTCGACGACGCGATCGTCGTCGGCGAGAACATCGTGCTGCACCGCAACGCGGGCAGCTCGGCGCTGCTCGCGGCCTTGCGCGGCAGCCGCGAAGTCCGCAGTCCGGTCTTCGCGTCGGTCACCACGACGGTCGCCGCGTTCACGCCGATGCTGTTCGCGGTGCCCGGCGCCGATGCGCAGATCTGGCGCGTGATCCCGCTGATCGTGATCCCCGTGCTGCTGATCAGCCTGCTCGAGTCGCAGGTGTGCATGCCCGCCCACCTCGCGGCCATGCGCATCGACCCGCCGGGGCACCGCCCGTGGCTCGGTGCGCGTCTGCTCGGGCGCCTGCAGGCCAGGTTCCAGGCGGGCCTCGACTGGTTCGTGCGCCGGCTCTACCAACCGTTCCTCGAGTTCTGCCTGCGCTGGCGCTACCTGACGATCGCGACATCGATCGTGATGCTCGCGGTAGTCCTGGCGAGCGCGCGTGCCGGCTACCCGCGCTTCGTCTTCTTCCCGACCGTCGACGGTGACAACATCGTCATGTCGCTGACGATGCCGCAGGGCACGCCGGTGCAGGTCACGGGTGAGATCCTCGGCCGCATCGAACGCGCTGCGAGCGACGTCTGCGCCGGGTTCGATCGCGAGCGCCCCGGGACCCAGCCGCTGCTCCAGCACATGCTCGCCACGGTCGGTTCGCAGCCCTACGCGGTCGAACAGGCGCGGAACGGCGGCCAACGCGACGCCCAGTACCAGTCGGGCTCGCACCTCGCCGAGCTGAACGTGCAGCTGCTCGCCTCCGAGTTCCGCGAGCTTTCTTCCGACACCATCATGAGCCGCCTCCGCGAACGCGTGGGCGCCGTGCCCGACGCCGTCGACCTGCAATTCACGACCTCGTTCTTCAGCACCGGCAAGGACATCGACGTCGAGCTCTACCACGCCGACATGACGGTGCTGCGGGCCGCGATCACCGAGCTCGAGGCGGAGCTGCGGTCGATGCCCGACGTCAAGGACGTCAGCAATTCGTTCCGCCTCGGCAAGCCCGAACTCGAGCTGCGCATGCGGGCGTCCGCCGAACCGCTCGGGCTCAGCCAGCGCGATCTCGCGCGGCAGGTGCGCCAGGCCTTCTACGGCGAAGAGGCGCAGCGCGTGCAGCGCGGCCGCGACGACCTGAAGGTCATGGTGCGCTACCCCGAGTCGGGCCGCCGCTCGCTGAGTGATCTCGACGCGCTGCGCATCCGCACGCCCGCCGGCGACGAGGTGCCGCTCCAGGAAGTGGCGACGGCAAGCACGGGGCGTTCGTTCTCGTCGATCAGCCGCGTCAACCGCAAGCGCGCGCTGCGCGTCAGCGGCGACATCGACGAGAACGACAAGAACGCCAGTGCCGAGGCGATCAACCAGCGCATCCGCGAGCGCGTGATGCCCGGGCTCATCGACCGGCATCCGGGGCTGTCCTGGGGCTTCGAGGGCGACCAGAAGAAGAAGAACGAACTGCTGATCTCGCTGGCGGGCGGCTTCGTCGTGGCGCTGTTCCTCATCTACGCGCTCATGGCGATCCCGCTGAAATCGTTCCTGCAGCCGCTGCTCATCATGACGGCGATCCCGTTCGGCATCGTCGGCGCGATCGGCGGTCACATGCTGACGGGCTACGACCTCAGCATCCTGTCGATGTTCGGCGTCATCGCGCTCGCGGGCGTCGTCGTCAACGACAACATCGTGCTCGTCGACTGGGTCAACCAGCGGCGTGAACATCACGACACGCTGCTCGAGGCCGTGCGCACGGCAGGTGCTGCGCGCTTCCGGCCGATCATGCTCACTTCGCTGACGACGTTCGGCGGGCTCACGCCGCTGCTGCTCCAGAAGAGCGTGCAGGCGCGGTTCCTCGTGCCGATGGCCGTGTCGCTCGCGTTCGGCGTCATGTTCGCCACGCTGATCAGTCTCGTGCTCGTGCCCTCGCTCTACCTCGTGCTCGACGACATCAGGCAGCGGGTCGGCGGTGCGTGGCGCTGGCTCTACGGGTCGCGCCGCCAGCACTGAGAGCAAGCACTCAGCAGCGAGTACACCGTCCGCTCAGGACGACCACCTGCACTTGCTCGTCGAAGCGCGCGACCGCCGCGCGTTGTCGCGCGGCGTGCAGGGCCTCGCGATCCGCATCGCCAAGGCACTGAACAGGCTCTGGCGCCACCGCGGCACCGTGTTCGCAGACCGCTACCACGACCGCATCCTGAAGACGCCACGCGAGGTCAAGAATGCGCTGTGCTACGTGCTGGCGAACGGGAAGAAGCACGCGGCCGAAGGGCGCGAGGTCGCAGTTCCCCAGGTGATCGACACGTTCACTTCGGCGCCTTGGTTCGATGGGTTCCGCGAGACCGTGACGGCCACACCTGGATGCTCACGATCGGCTGGCGACGGCACGGACTGTTCTCCGTGTACGATCTGCCAGCGACCGGCTGAGGTCCGCGGGAATCGAAACCCCCGCGTCGTATGCTGCGAGCATGAGGTGCCGAGCTGCCTTCGTTCTCGTCTCCTTCCTTGCGTCGAGTCCTGCCCAGGGACCACCGGCCAACGGTCCGCGCGCCGTCGATCCAGGTTGGTTCGCACTCCAGCACGCACGCGTCGTGACCGCACCGGGAAGCGTGCTCGAACGCGCGACGATCGTCGTGCGCAACGGCCTCATCCTCGCCGTCGGCGAGCAGACGCCACCGGCCGGCGCGACGGTCGTCGACTGCAGCGGGCTCACGGTCTACGCCGGCTTCGTCGAACCGTTCTTCGCGACCGACGTGCCAGCGTTGGACCCCAACACTTCGGACCAGCACTGGAACCCGATGGTGCAGCCGCAGCGCCGCGCCCTCGACGGCGCCCTCGTACCTGCGCCCGATCGCGCCGCCTTGCGCAAGCTCGGCTTCACGGCGGCGGCGATCGCACCGTCGGGTGGCATCCTCAAAGGCTCGAGCAGCGTCGTGCAGCTCGACGAACCGAAGGACACCGCACCACCGCGTATCGTGCGCGAACGCGCCTACCAGCTCGCGAGCCTCCAGACGCGCGCGGACGGCTATCCCGACAGCGAGATGGGCGCCATCGCGCTGCTGCGCCAGACCCTGCTCGACGGCCTCTGGTACGAACGCTGCAGCAAGGCCCTCGCGACCGACCCGACGCTGGCCAGTCGTGCCCCGCGCCCGTCCGGAGCCCTCCAGGCGATGGTCGAGCAGCGCCAATTGCCGCTGTGGTTCGACGTGCAGGACGAACTGGAAGCGCTGCGCGTGCTCCGCATCGCCGCCGAGTTCGAACGCACCGCCGTCGTCATCGGCAGCGGCATGGAGTTCCGCCGGCTTGCGGCCCTCGCGGCGAAGAAGGCGCCCATGGTCGTGCCGTTGGCAGTGCCCGACGCCCCTGACGTGTCGACCACTGCCGCCGCCGAACGGGTCTCGCTGCGGCAACTGCAGTCGTGGGAACAGGCGCCCACCAACAGCAAGCGTCTGCTCGACGCGGGCCTTACGATCGCGTGGACGACGGCGCGACTGCGCGACCGCCAGGACTTCGGCAAGCGCGTGCGCGAGGCGATGGCCTGTGGCGTCACGGCCGACCAGGCCCTGGCAGCGCTGACCACGGCCCCGGCACAGTTGCTCGGCGTCGCCGACCAGCTCGGCACGATCGCACCCGGCAAGCTCGCCAACTTCGTGGTGACGACCGGCGAACTCTTCGCCGAGAAGACCGAGGTGCGCGATGTCTGGGTCGGCGGCATCCGCCACGTCGTGCAAGCACCGAAGGACCAGGGCCTCGACGGCACCTGGGCCTGGACCGAAGGCTGGCCCAGCGAGCCGCCAGCAGCGGCACCGCAGTTCACGATCGAGGGCACCAAGCTGACCTGCAAAGTCGGCGACCAGGAGTTGAAGAGCACCGGCGTCGTGCGCGAATCGGCGACGGTCGAGTGCCGCCTCGAAGGCAAGCCGCTCGGCCACGACGGCGTGTTCTGGTTGCGCGCCTGGCGCGAAGGGGAAGGCCTCGCCGGCACGTGCACCGCGCCGGATGGGCGTGCGTTCACGCTGCGGGCGCAGCACGCCGAGGCTGCGCCGAAGAAACCCGACGAGGCCAAGGCGAAGGACCCCGTGACCCCGCCTTCGCTCGATCCGCTGCCCACACCGCTCGGCGGCTACGGGTTCTTGCAGCTCCCTGCCGCGACGGAGTTCGCCATCGTTGGCGCCACGCTGTGGACCAGCGACGGCCGCGGCGTGCTGCGCAACGGGGCGGTGCACGTGCGTTCTGGCCGCATCGTGTTCGCGGGTCCGCGCGCCGACCTGCCTGCCCTTCGCGACGGCGTGCAGGTGATCGACGCCACTGGCAAGCACGTGACGCCTGGCATCATCGACTGCCACTCGCACACCGGCATCTCGCGCGGCGTCAACGAAGGCGGTCAGGCAGTCACGGCCGAAGTGCGCATCCAGGACGTCATCGACCCCGACGACGTCAACTGGTACCGCCAGCTCGCGGGCGGCGTCACGGCGGTGAACCAACTGCACGGTTCGGCCAACGCGATCGGCGGTCAGAGCTGCACGACGAAGGTGCGCTACGGCGTCGCCCATCCCGACGAGATGCAGTTCGCCGGCGCACCCACCGGCATCAAGTGGGCGCTCGGCGAGAACCCGCGCCGCGTCAACGGCAACGCGCCGAACCCGCGTTACCCGAACACGCGCATGGGCGTCGAGGCGCTGCTGCGCGATCGGCTCGCCGCCGCCGAGGCCTATCGCCGCGAACGCGCCAACTACGAGAAGCTGTCGCCGGTCGAGCGCGCCAAGGTGATGCCGCCGCGCACCGACCTCGAACTCGAGGCGCTCGTCGAGGTGCTCGCGGGCACACGTCACATCCACTGCCACAGCTACCGCCAGGACGAGATCTTCATGCTGTGCGGTCTGGCACAGGAGCACGGCTTCAAGATCGGCACCTTCCAGCACGTGCTCGAGGGCTACAAGGTCGCCGACGCGATCGCGCAGAACGCGATGGGCGCCTCGTCGTTCAGCGACTGGTGGGGTTACAAGTTCGAGGTCTACGACGCAATTCCCGAGAACGGCGCGATCCTGCACGAGGCTGGTGTGTTGGTCTCGTTCAACAGCGACAGCAGCGAACACGCGCGACGGCTCAACACGGAGGCCGGCAAGGCCGTGAAGTACGGCGGCGTGCAGCCATGGGAAGCGCTCTGCTTCGTCACGCGCAACCCGGCGATGCAGCTCGGCATCTTCGATCGCACGGGCTCGCTCACCGCCGGCAAGGACGCGGACCTCGTGCTGTGGTCCGACGATCCGTTGAGCTACGCCGCCCGCTGCGAGGCGACCTGGGTCGACGGTCGGCAGATGTTCTCGCTCGCGAACGAC
>JAYUCN010000312.1:0-2065 GCA_043740335.1 Planctomycetota bacterium | reverse complement strand
ACGTGGTGCTCAGCATCCGGCGCAAGGCCAACGTCAACATCATCATGGACGCGGGCATCGAGGCCGCGGTCACCATCGACCTGCAGGACGTGCATTGGCGCCAGGCGTTGACCCTGGTCGCCGAGCAGGCCGGCTGCATCGTCAGCGAGAGCGAGGGCGGCGTGCTCAAGGTCGAGAAGCCTCCGCGTGTCTACTTCGCGTTCGAGAACACGGACATCCAGAAGGTGATCGACACGATCGCCAAGATCTCGGGTGCCAACATCGTGGTCGCGCCCGAGGTCAAGGGCACCATCACGGTGCGCCTGAAGAACATCCCATGGCGCGACGCGCTCGATGCGTCGGTCAAGACGCTCGGCTTCGTCGTCGTGCAGGAAGAACGCGGCATCTTGCGCGTCGTGCCGGCCTCCAACATCCAGCAGGACCTGGAGACCGCGACGATCCAGCTGCGCTACGTCCGGCCGAACTCGTACTACGTGCCGTTCATCAACTCGGAGTACATCGAGAACAAGCGGGCCAAGCAGCAGCTCCAGCAGGGGCAGATCGACTTCACGCTGCTCGACACGCTCAAGGGCATGATCACGCCTGACGTCGGCAGCCTCGAGTACGTCAAGGAGATGAACGTGATCATGGTCAAGGACACGCGCCCGGTCGTCGAGAGCGTGCGGCGCACGATCGCGATGATCGATGTCGAGCCGTCGCAGATCCAGCTCGACGTGCGGTTCGTCACGACCAGCAACGAGGACGTGCTGGAAGTCGGCATCTCGCCAGGCGGCACCGGCTGGTCTGCCAGCATCGGTCTCGGCCAGATCCCGCACCGCCTGCCGTTCGACCTCGGTGCCGGCGGCTGGGACGACCGTGTCATCGCCAACGACAATGCGCGCGGCCCGTTCGCCAACGACATCGACAACGACCCCGCCGCGGTGACGATCCCCAACGTCGTGTTCGGCGCCCTCGACTTCCGGCAGGTCACGGCCACGCTGCGGCTGCTGAAGAAGGACGCCCGTTCGGAGATCGTGCAGGCGCCGCAGATCGTGGCGCTCGACAACCAGACGGCGACGATCTTCGTCGGCGAAGCCGTGCGCTATGCGCAGGCCCGCGTCGAACAGGGCCAGGCCGGCGGCCTCCTGCTCGCGCTCGAGGAAGGCGACGAGTCGCCCGTCAGCGTCGGCTTCCAGTTGCTCGCGACGCCGCACATCGTGCCGGGCACCGACAAGGTCATCATGGAAGTGATCCCGCAGCGCACCGCTCTGACGGGCACCGGCAGCACGTCGCTGGCGCCCGCCGGTTTCGACGTGTTCACGGTCGGCACGGGTGGCCAGGCCGGCACGATTGCCTTGCCGCGCATCGCGTCGAGCACGCTCGCGACCACGGTGCTGCTGCGCAGCGGCCAGACCGCCGTGCTCGGTGGCCTCAAGACCAAGTCGGAGAGCGAGACCATCACCAAGATCCCGCTGCTCGGCGACATCCCGTTGCTCGGCTACCTGTTCAAGGGCAAGAGCAAGCAGGACACGACCTCGACGCTGCTCGTGTTCATCACGCCACAGGTCATCCGCAGCGCGGAGGACATGGAGCAGTCGATGCAGCGCGTGCTCGAGGAACGAGTGCGCGACCACCGTTCCGGCCTTGCACAGCAGCGCGAAGCGATCTTCGGCCGACCCGAGTGAGCTGTCCGTGGGTCCGTGGGATCGAGAATCCGCGCTTCGGGCGTGGATTGTCGTGAGCAGAGGACCCTGAATACACCGCCGGTCGCGGACCTGGCGGCGCGCCCGCGCAACCGCGCCGATCGAGGCTGCGGCCCCCTCCGAGGGGGCCATGGGCTTGCCCAGTGGTGGTCCCGCTGCGGGCTTGTCGGCTCAGCGTTGAGCGCCACGGAGCGCCGCCGTATCATCGCCGCGCTTCCTGGTGTCCAGGAAGTGCGGCTCTGGTCGTCCCGCCCGACGTGCGGGCCCTGCTGTCGCCGCGGATTTCTCCGGAATTGCCATGCCCGTCGTGTTCCCCATCCCCACGCGTGTCCTGCCGGTCGTCGTGACCGGCCGCTTCGACGATTGCGCGTGCCCGGGAAGGA
>JAYUCN010000311.1:0-5101 GCA_043740335.1 Planctomycetota bacterium | reverse complement strand
GGCTGGGACGTAGGAGACGTGGATGAGGCAGGTGTCCCGACCGGCGGCGTCAGCAGAGGATCGTCTGCCCTGCCTTGGACCACGAACCAACCGGCAACACACAGAACGGCGAACAGGACGACGACGAGGGCCTTGGTATTCATGGGGGCGGCGAGCAGCGGCGGGGCAAGACATCTTCGTCGAGCCGGAACTCCGTGACCACTGCCGACCTGCGCAGTGCATGGCAACGGTCCCCACCCTACGCTGCGGGCGTCATGCCGAACCTCCCGCACTACAAGAGCCGCCGTGCCGAATTCCTGGACACCATCGACACCCCGGTCCTGCTGATGGCCGGCAGCTGGATCTCGCGCAACTACCCGGCCAACTGGAGTCCGTTCCGCGCCGACAGCACCTTCCTGTTCTTTTTCCCGGAGCCGGAGCCCAACGCCGCGGCCCTGTTCGACCCGAAGGACGAGTCCGTGACGCTGTTCCTGGACGAACGGACCCAGACCGACGCGCTCTGGCACGGCCCCGTGCCGAGCTTTCTGGACATGAAGAAGGCACTCGGGGTGACCGCCGTCGAGAAGCGCGCCGATCTGCGCCAGCTAGTGGCGAAGAAGTGCGGCAAGCGGCAGGCTCGCACCATCGCGATCCCCGACCCGCGCGCGAGCGCCGAAGCGGCTGCGATCACGGGCGAGGCGCTCGACTTCTTCGACGCCGGCAAGATCGGCGACAAGGATCTGCGGCTCGCCATCGCGAAACTGCGCAATCACAAGTCGGCGGAGGAACTGGCCGAGATGCGTCTCGCCGCCGCGGTCACGCGCGACGCGCACACCGTCGCGATGGCGCGCACTAGAGCCGGCATCTACGAACAGGAACTCGTCGGGCACGTCGAGGGCACGTTCGCGCGCCATGGTTGTGTGCCTGCCTACAACACGATCCTCTCCGTGCGCGGCGAAGTGCTGCACAACCATGCGCACAGAAACCTGCTCATGGATACCGATCTCGTGCTGCTCGATGCGGGCGCCGAACGGCCGAGCGGCTATTGCGCCGATGTGACGCGCACGTGGCCGGTGAACGGCCGCTTCTCGCCCGAAGCGCGCGACGTCTATGACATCGTGCTCGAGGCCGAGATCGCCGCCATCGAGGCCGTGAAGCCGGGTGTGCGCTACCGCGATGTGCACATGCACGCAGCGCGCGTGCTCGCCGACGGCCTCGTGCAGATCGGCCTCATGAAGGGCAAGGCTTCGTCGCTCGTCGAGAGTGGCGCGCACGCGATGTTCTTCCCGCACGGTGTCGGCCACCTGCTCGGCCTCGACGTGCACGACATGGAGGCCTTCGGCGACCTCATCGCCTACGGCCCCGGCCGCACGCGCAGCACGCAGTTCGGCACCGCCTATCTGCGCCTCGATCTCGACCTGCAGCCCGGCATGTGTTGCACGATCGAACCCGGCATCTACTTCGTGCCGGCCATCCTGCGCGATGCGAAGTTCCAGAAGCAGTTCAAGGGTCAGGTCGACTTCGCGCGCGCCGAGCAGTTCCTCACGATGAACTCGCTGCGCGGTTTCGGCGGTATCCGCATCGAGGACGACGTGGTGTGCACCGAGTCGGGCCACGAGATCCTGAGCGTAGCCGTGCCGAAGGAACGGGTCGCCGTCGAAGCGCTGGTCGGCAGTGCGGGTGCGTAGGCGCGCCGGATCGACGGAACGCTTCAGCGTGCCGGGAACGGCACCAACGTCGCCTCGGCATGGCGCGCGGTCAGGGTCGCGACCAACTGGTCGCGCGGCGTCGAGGCCAACAAGGTCTCGATCGTTTCGAAGTCTGCGACTGTGAGTTCCGCCGCAGTCGGCACGAGCAGCAGCGATGTCGGCACGGCATCGCTGGTGAACTCGAAGTCGAACAATTCGGTGGCCGGCACCCGATGCTCGCCAGGTCCGAGGGGCATCTCGGTGCCGAGATAGCGCAGCAATGGGTCCGCGTGCGGCATCAGCCGCACGTGACGACCCGGAGCGTCGAGGCGCCAGAGTGCGAGCCAGCGCGGGGCTTGCAGTTGCACGGTCAGCTGGAACCGCTCGCTGCGGGCTGCGCGCACGGAACCGGCTGCTTCGTAGCGGTGCACGCCGACTCTGCACGCGGGTCGACCGCTTGGCCACAACGAGACCAGCACCAGGGCAGCGGCGGCGAGGCCGACCGCGAGGGTGACCAGGCGCCATCTGGAGCTGACCCTCGCATGCAGGGTCAGGAGCCGTTCCGTCGCTGCGCGCATGGCCTGCCGTTCCCCAACCTGGATCGGTGTGGCCAGCGCGACACTCGCCTCGAAGCGCCCCAGTTCAGTGAGCGAGGCGCGGCACTCGTCACAATGCCGGAGGTGCGCGACGAGGGCTGGATCGATGTCCTCACCATCGGCGAAGCGGATCAAGACTTCGGGTTCGGGGTGATTCACGGCAGGTCTCCTGGGCCATCGAAACCACTCGCAGCGAGGCAGGTTCGCAATCGGCGGATCAGACGAAACACCGCCTGGGCTACCGCATTCGCGTTGCTGCCGACACGTTCCGCCACTTCACCAAGACCGAGTCCGTGGCGGAAGCGGTGTTCGAACACCGCTCGCTCACGATCGGGAAGCTTGGCTGCGCACAGGTTCATGGCCTCCCAGAACGCCGTGCGCGTCGAGGGATCCTCGCCGACGTTCGTCTCGAGGTCGGGTTCGGCGACGGCTGCGCCGCGCCGCTGTCGGCGCCACGACCGCATCAGGTCGCGGACTTGCCAGGCGAGGTAGCCGGCAAAACTCGTACGCACCCGTGCCGCGAGGTCCGGCAGCTGCTGCATGACGCGCAGCACGAGGTCCTGCCAGAACTCCTCGATGTCGGCTGCGCTGCGCAGGCCGTGCCGAACGATCGTCCGACGGACATAGCCGGCGTAGTGGTCGAGCAATTGCACACCCGCCGCTGAATCCCCCCGTCGCCAGCTCTCGAGCAGAGCGCAGTCTCGACGTAGCACCGAATGAGCGTCCACCTCGACGTGCGCGCGTTGGTCCACCCGGTGCTCGGCCACAGGGCAGAACCATAGCGCGCCGGGTCGGCCTTCGAAGAGCCCCCGCGCACCCAGCCACTGGACCGGGGCTTGGCCCGTTGGGCAATGAGCTGTAGGACGGAAGGCCCCGACGTGCATGACGTGCAGGAGCCTTGGTCACCGCGTTCCTTACCTGCATTGCACTGCGTAAGGCCACATGGCATCGAATGCTCATCGCGAGTGGAACCCATGGCACGGGCAGCCCTCCTCATTCTTCTCTCAGGGGCTTCCCTGGGGGTGCTAGAACTCTCGGAACCCGCGGCAGGACTTGCCGAAGGCGAGCACGCGCTGACCCTCCGTCGGCACCTGTGGTGCTTCCTGATCGACGGGACGTCGGGGGTGCCAATCGACGTGGGTGCCGCCGCCGGGTGACGGTAAGTTCCGCGGCCATGAAACAGCTCGACGAGGCGCAGGTCCGTGCCGTGCGAATCGTGGCCCAGCAGTTCGCCGGGCCCGCGAAGACGAAGGCTCGGCCGCAGAAGACCCCGACATCGATCGGCTACGTGCGCACGCTCGGGGGCGCCGACGCCTACCTGGCGGCACGCGCGCGCATGCCAGGACTGACCCGCGGCGACCTCGACGCGCTCGTCACCGAAGAGACGCTGCGCGTCGTGCCGGCCGTGCGCGGTTGCATCTACCTCGTGCCCGCGGCCGAGGCGGCCCTGTGCCTTCGGGTCGCGCGCACGCAGAGTGCGACGCGCGACGCGCGCGATGCCGAGCGCGCCGGCATCCGCGCCGGCGAACTGGACAAGGTCGCTGCAGCCGTGCTCGCGTCCCTGCGTGCCGACGGGCCCGAGACCACCGACGGACTGCGGCGTCGGCTGCCCGCGGGCACCATCCGCAGCCTCGGCGAACGTGGCAAGAAGGTCGGCGTGAGTTCGCCCCTGCCACCTGCATTGCGCCAACTCGAATTCGCCGGCCGCATCGCGCGCATTCCGGTCGAGGGACGCCTCGATCACGAGAAGTACGTCTGGCATCCCACCACCGTCGATCCATTCGCATCCGCGGGGCTGCCAGAGGAACCTGAACGCCTGCACGGCCAGCTGCTGACGCGCTTCCTCGACTTCGCCGGGGTCACCGAGCTGCCGGCTTTCTGCGCGTGGTCGGGCCTCACGCAGCGCGACGCCAAGGCAGCGCTCCCGCATGCGCAGTTCGAGCCCGTGCTCGCCGCCGGACTTGGCCAAGGCGCCATGGCGACTGCAGCACTCGGCACCCTGCTGCGCGCCGTCGATCGCGCCGACGAGGCCACGGCGCTGTTGCCGTTCGAGGACAACCTCATGCATCAGGCCGGCGGCCTTGCGTCCTTCGTGGCGCCGCCGTTCCACGCGCTGCCGGTCCCGACCTGGGGCGAGGGGAAACGCGTACTGCATCCCCTGGGATCGTCCCGTCATGTCCTGTTCCGCAGCATCCTCGCCGACGGCAGGATCCGCGGCTTCTGGGAGTACGACCCGGACGCACGCGCCGTCGTCACTCACGTGTTCGATCCGCCTGCGAAGGCCGCGCGCGCAGCGATCGAAGAAGTCGCCGCGGAGACGTCGACGTTCCTGCGCGAGCAGATCGGTCATGGCCGTTCGTTCTCGCTCGACGACGACGACGAACTGCGGCGTCGCACCGCGGAGTTGCGGCGCATGGGTGGCAAACGCTGAAGGGAACCGCGATGCCATCCGCCTTCTTCCGCGCGTTCGGCCAACTCTTCGATGCGCGCATCCTCGGCATTCTCGGCGCCTGCGTCCTGCTAAGCCTGGCGTGCTTCACAGGCGCGTGGTTCGGCATCGATTGGCTGCTCGTGTCCTGGCTCGGCGACCGCGTGGCGTCGTCAGGAATACTCAGCATCCTCGGTGGACTCGCGACGCTCGTGCTGACGTGGTTCCTGTTCCCGCTCGTCACGAGCGTGTTCGTCACGCTGTTCCTCGACCGCGTCGCACGCATCGTCGAAGCGCGCCACTATCCCGACTTGCCGCCAGCCCCTGGTCTGCCGTGGTTGCAGGCACTCGGCTGCAGCTTGCGGTTCATCGCCGTCGTGCTCGGCGCCAACGTGCTGCTGCTCGTGCTG
>JAYUCN010000310.1:0-2072 GCA_043740335.1 Planctomycetota bacterium | reverse complement strand
CCATCTCGCGCACCTCGTCGCATGCGCACACCAGCTCGGTCGTCATGCAGTGCCAGCGCCTGCAGATCGAGCCGTGGGGCAACTTCGGCGCGTTCACTGGACGGGTGGGCCGCCACGATCGTGTGGCCATCGTGAAGGGCTCGAATGCCAGCGGCACGACGCGGCCGGCCGTGGAGTGGCATTCGGCCAACTGGGCGTGCCGTCGCTTCGAGGCCGACACGTTCACGAAGAACCAGACCCCGCCGGAACTCTTCGGACCCTGGCCGTTCCAGCTCGTGGCGTTCACGGATGGTGTGCGCGGCCAGTTCCTCGGCCCGCCGCAGGGCACCGTCATCCTCGAGCCGCGCAAGTACGACCGCGTCGTCAAGTTCCCGAGCGGCGAGCTGCCGGCCGCGTACTGCGAGAACGTCGCGATCGGCGGCGGCGTTGGCAACCTGCAGCCGATCACGGGCTTCGTCGACGAAGTCGAAGTGCTCGGCCACATCGGCGCCAACCTCGTGGTCGACGAAGCCTTCGACGCTTCGGCGAAGACGTTCCGGGTCGATCGCGGTCTCACCTACACCTCGGCGGGCCCGCTGCGCTTCCAGACCGATCTCAGTGCCACGTTCCCGCCCACCGGTGGCCTCCTGTGGATCGACGGCGAGATCCTGGCCTACCAGGTGTGCGCCGCGGGCGAGTTCACGCTCGCGACGAACGGCCGCGGCCTGCTGCACACCGAGGCCCGCGGCCACGACCGCGGCGCACGCGTGCACTTCCTCACGCACCGGCCGGCGGCGATCCTCCAGAAGGGCGTCGGCAACCGCGACACGCTCCTTTCGCTCCAGGCACTCGGCGCCATGCCCCCGCGCGGGGGCACCGCACTGCTGGGCCGTGAACTGGTGCACTACACATGGGTGCACGCCCAGGCCGACAACGCGAGCCTCGAGATGCCGCGCTGGATCCCGCCCGGCGAGGACGCCACGAGCACCGGCACCCGCGGTCTGTTCCGCGGGCGCTTCGGCACGACCGTGCAGAGTGGTGCCTCGGGCGAGCCCGTGATCGCCTTCCCGTTCCGCTACTGGGATCGGCACGTCGAACGCAGCGACGACCCGGAGCTCGCGTACTTCCAGCTCACGACGACGGAGGCGCCCGTCTTCTACCGCACCCTGCGCTGGCGCGAAGAGACCACCGACGCGCGCGTCGGCGTCGTCTGCCTCGTGCGCACCGACAGCAAAGCACCGTGGGACGGCCAAGCGGGCGGGCCGGGGCTGTGGCAGTTCACGGGTGGTTCGGCAAACGAGCCGCCGCATCGCCTCGGCACGCAGGCCTCGCGCCTCGAAGTCCGCTTCGCCACGGTCTACCGGCCCGGCGTGCTCGACCTCGAGACGTTCCGCGCGCACGGCTGGAAGACGACCGCGCGCATCGAGGACGTGCGGCTCGAGTACGAAGGCCAGGGGCGCATCGTCGACGAACAGGTGACGGCGCGATGAGTGTCCTGGTAGAACGATCGTCGGCGAGGCAGCAAGGCTTCACGCTGATCGAACTCATCATCGTGATGGGCATCCTGTCCGGGTTCCTCGTCATGCTCGTGCAGCTCGTCAGTGCCGGGTTGCGCATGTTCGGCGAAGGCGAACTCGGCCAGACCCTCGCCGATCGCAGCAGCAACGCGCAGCGCGTGCTCACGGACGAGCTGAAAGCCCTGCGCGGCAGCGCCACGGGCAGGGACCGCGATGTCGTCGACGACCGCCTCGTCGTGCAGTGGCTGCCGATCGGCCTGCCGGCGAGGCCCGAGCGCAACGCGACGCACGTGCAGGTGCTGCGCGGCGCCATCCACCTGCCGGTCGACCGCGAACTCGTGCTCCTCGACGTGATGCTCGCCATGCGCGTGATGAAGGCGGAGCCGTCGCTGCCACCCGCTGCCGTCGACGCCAAGGTGGCCGAACTGCGAAAGCACGAACCGCTGCGCGGCCTAGGCAATGTGCTGCTGCTGCCGTGGCGCCAGGAGAACGCAGACGACGCGATCGTCGAACTGCGTGTCGGCTGGTTCCTGCCGGGGCAGGAAGTGCCAGTCGGACCTGACCAGTGGGTCGACC
>JAYUCN010000309.1:0-5115 GCA_043740335.1 Planctomycetota bacterium | reverse complement strand
ACGATCGGTGCATGCAGGGTCATGCCGAGCACGAAGGCCAACGACCACGGGCGTGATCGGGCGAACAGAAGACCGAGCAGCGCGATCAGCGACCACGGCAGGAACGGTGCGGTGGTCTCGCGCCACATGACTGCCAGGGCGATCCTGATCTCGGTTGTGTCGTACCAGGCGGCGAGGAACCCCAGCGAGGCGCTGGCCTGGCCAACGGCGCCGGCACCGAGTGCCTGGGCCACGACGCTCGCCGTCACCAGGTGTGCAACCAGGACTGCCACGATCTGGCTGCTGCTGCGGCCGCGTGGAAGCCAACCCTGCGTGAGGGCGATGAGCGCGAACATCGGCATCAGCAGGTGGCCAAAACCGTGGACCGAACTGGCGAGGCCGCACGCGGCGCCCGTGACCGCGGCGGTAACCAGCCCCGGTGCGCATCGCCAGCGCGCGAAAGCCCACCACGCTGCCCCGCTGCCCGCCGCGAAGACGCCGTGCACTTCGGCCGCGGTGGCGAAGTAGAAGCACGCCGGTGTCAGTGCCACACCGAGCGGCAGTGCCATCGTTGCCCTCGTGGCAGGAACCAGCAGTCTGCCTGCCCGATGCAGGCAGAACACGCCGATTGCCGAACCGAGGGCGGCCGTGATCAGCAAGGCGTCGAACGCCCGCAAGCCGAGTGGCTCGATGATTCGGCCGACCAACCCGACCAGCGGCAGGAACGCCACGTGCTGCTTCTGGCCCCGGTGGTCGCCGGCCTGCAGCAGGGTGATGAAGTAGTCGGTGTCGAAGCCGTGGAACGTGCGCTGCGGCAGCAACAGGAACACCGCGAAGGCCACGGTCGCTGTGCCGATCGAGGCGGCGATGCCGTTCCCCTCGGCAAGGACGGCGGCGCCCGCCCCATCGCTGCCAGGTCTCGACGGCTCGCGGACGCTCATGCGGGCCGCGCGTGGCTCCCGAAGTGGCAGCGGCCGGCAAGCGAGGGCTTCATGGCGCGCAGCATACCGAATGCGACGTTCGCGCGGATGCCTTGGCTGCGGGCTTGCAGTCGGTCAGGCTTTGTCGTGCGATGCGATCTTCGTGCAGCCAATCCTCGAGGTCGCGGACTTCACGGTGCGCCGCGCCGACGGCTGGTCGATCGGTCTGCCGACGATGTCGCTCATGGCCGGCGCCGTGGCGGCGATCGATGGCCCTTCCGGCTGCGGCAAGACGACCATGCTGCAGGCGCTGTTCGGCTTGTTGGACCATCAGCACTGGACGACTTCGGGTCGCGTGCTCTGCCAGGGTCGCGAGGTCGCGGCGATGCCACCTGCGGCACGGCGCCACCTGTTGCAAAACCACCTGGCGATCCTCGTGCAGGATGCGCATTCGGCCCTCGATCCACTGCAGGCGGTGGGCCGGCAGGTGGCCCAGGCGACGCATCGCGGCGAGGGCGACATCGTCCTGATGTTGCAACGCCTCGGCGTCGACGAAGCGACGGCACTGGTCAGGCGGTTGCCACACGAGATCTCGGGCGGCCAGGCGCAGCGGGTACTGCTCGCGATCGCGTTCCTGCGCGCGCCGGCCCTCGTCGTCGCCGACGAACCGTCCGCGAGCCTGGACGGTGACAGTTACGCCGAGCTCAGAGACCACCTGCGTGGGCTCGTCGCCCAGGGCAGCGCGGTGTTGCTCGCCACCCATGACCATCGCCTGTTGCGCGACCTCGACGCCGCGGTCCATGTCGTCGAGAACGGGCTCTTCTGCCCAGCCGACCCGCGCGAGATGGCGTGGCCGGCGCGCGCCGGCGGCGACGACATCGGTCAGGTACCGGTGCTGGCCGCCCGGTCCGTGCGCGTGGCATTCGGGCCGCGGCTGGTGCTCGACCGGGTCGACTTCCAAGTGTGCCGCGGCGAGTCGGTCGCGATCGTCGGCGAGTCGGGGGCGGGCAAGACGACCCTGGCGCGCGTGCTCGCCGGGCACCGGCGTCCAGACGCGGGAACGGTGGAACGGCCGGCCCGCGCGGGTGCGGTGCAGCTAGTGTGCCAGGACGCGTTCGGTTCGTTGACGCCAGGTCGGGCGTTGCGCGGGCTGCTCGCCGAGGCGCAAGCACCCTTCTTCGATCTGGGGGCTGCGGCAACCACGCTGCGCCTCGAGGCGGCCTTGCTGGATCGGCCCGCTGCCCGCATGTCTGGCGGGGAACGCCGACGCGCGGCGCTGTTGCGCGCCGTGGCCGTGCAGCCTGACGTGATGGTCCTGGACGAGCCAACCGCATCGTTGGATCGGGCCACGGCGGTCGGTGTCATGGAGTCGTTGCTGCGCCTGCAGCAGAGCCGCAGTCTCGCGTTGGTGGTCATCACGCACGACCTGGAACTTGCCCATGCCATCGCGCATCGCACCATCACGATTCGAGGAGGCCGGTTGTGCGCTGGATGAGGACATGTGCCTGGCAGAGTGTCTGGGCGTTCGTGCTCGCGAGCCCGCCTTCGGCTCAAGACGTTCCCGCGCTGCTGTGGCACGAGGTGCCCGCGGCGAACGCCACGGCGCTGGCCGTGCTGTGGCAGCACGGCTTCGACGACGACGACCCGGCGAATTGCGGTGCTGCCCGCGTGCTCGCCGAGTGTCGACTCGAACGAGCGCGCGCCACCGTGCCTGCCATCAAGACGAGTGGGATGCAGGTGGGTGGCGATGCGGCGGTGGTGTTCGCGGTGGCAACGGCGGGGGCGTGGGCGGACGCCATGGCGTTCGTCGCGGCTCTGCTCGACGACTCGTTGCCGATGGCGGACGACCAGCTGGCGCTCGTCATCGCTCGTACAGCACTCGCAGCCGACGACGGCGAGCACCTGTACGCCGGCCTCGTGCTGCAGAGCCGGGCCCGCGCGACGCTCTGCCGCGGCACCAGGTTGGCGCGGCCCGTGGCGGGCTCGGCGCCAGCGATCGCCGCGCTGTCGCCGGCACGCGTGCGCGAATTGCTGCGGACTCCGGTTGCCGTGCGCGTGGCGGGGCTCGGCGCCTTGCCGCCGGCCTTGCGCGAAGCGGTTGCTCGCCTGCCGTTGCCCGCAACTGCATCGCCGGTACCGGCAGCTGTTCGCCGCGCGGTGGCTGCGGCCCCGGCCGGCCAGGCGATCGTGTTCGAGCCGCACCCGCGCTGCGACGCCCCGTTCCTTGCCGCCGCGTTCCTGGCCCCGCCGCGCGAACTCCTGCCGGCCTTCGCAGTCGGCATCGAGGTGGCGCGGGCGCGGGCGCAACAGCAATGGAAGGCGCGACGGTTCGAGGTGTTGGCGCGCGCACCGTTCGTGAACTGGTCGTGGTTGCACGGCGATCCTGTCGTCGTGTTCTGTCGCCGTGGTGTCGATGGCGTCAAGTTGCTGCCCGGTGAGCGCGCCAAGGCGGACGCGGCAGGCGAAGCAACGGCCACCGCCGCGGAGATCGAGGGGCTGCTCGCGAATCTGCGACGCGTGCCACCTGCCGCCGCCGAGCTGGCCGAGGCCAAGCGCGTTTTGCACCTCGAACTGTCCCTGCTGCCAACGACGCCGGCGGGGCAGGCAGCGTTTCTGGGCGATGGCGCCTTGCTGCCGGGCCGCCTCCAGGTGCTCATGCTCGGTAGGTTCCGTGGCATCGACGCCACCGCGGTGGCCGCCGTCACCGAGGCCGCCGTCGCGGCCGTGCTCGGCGAGGTGCTGGCACCCGAACGCGCCTGTTGGTGCGGGCTGATGCCGTTGCCGCGGTCGAACGTCGGTTGGCTCCCGCGTTGAAGCTCGGTGGCTGCGGTTGCCGATGGTGCGATCCCGGGCCCCTCCTGCAGTCCGGCAAGCAACCGCGAACCAGACGATGGGATTCATCAACGTCGCCGAACGCACGATCAACGCCAAGCTGGTCTACTACGGCGTTGGTGTCGGCGGCAAGACGACGAGTCTGCAGCAGGTGCACGGCATCTTCTGTCCGCTCAACGAGGTCCAGCTCGTCTCGATCAACACGGAAGAGGACTCGACCCTGTTGTTCGACTTCCTGCCGATCAACCTCGGGCAGGTGGGGGGTTTCAAGATCCGTATCCAGGGCTTCACCGTGCCTGGGCAGCCCAAGTATCGGCAGATGCGCAAGTACGTGCTGCAGGGTGCCGACGCGGTCGTGTTCGTGGTCGACAGCCAGACCAGCCGGCTGCAGGAGAACCTCGAGTCGCTCCAGAGCATGCGCGAGAACCTGCGCACGAGCAGCGGCACCTCGGAGAACATTCCGATCGTCGTGCAGTACAACAAGCGCGACCTCGGCGACATCCTGACCGAAGCGGAACTCGACCGGCAGTTCCGCTTCCGCGACGACATCCAGGCGTTCCCGTCGGTGGCCACCGAGGGCCAGGGCGTGTTCGAAGCGTTCGTCGAGGCCGCGTCGATGCTGGTCGAGAAGAAAGTCGCGCTGTACGGGATCGGCCGCGGCAAGACGGACCCGCACGATGTGGCCGAAGACGTCCGGCGCAAGCTGTGGGACATCTGCGACAAGGTGCGCCGGGCGCGCGCGATCGTGCCGATCGCCGAGCTGCCGCAGGCGCGCTTCGAGCTGCGGGACCAGCCGCAAGACGGAGCCCCGGCAGAACCGGAAGGGGAGGGACAATCGGCGGCGACGGCCAAGGCCCGCGACGCGGACTACGAGCTGACCTATGAATTGCGCGACAGCGCCGGGGCGAGTTTCGGTCCAGCCAGCGTGATACTGAGCGACGACGAGCTCAACCTCGAGCTCGCCGCCGGGTCGGTCGACTTCCATTCGCCCGCAGTCGAGGATGTCGACGAATCGCTGCTCGACAAGACCGTGCTCAGCAATCTCGAGCTGGTGCGGCGCTTCGGCGACCTCGACGAACAACGACTCCTGTTCGAGCGCAAGGTGCACGAGCTCGTCGATGTCGCCCAGCAGACCGTGCATGACCTCAACCGACCGTTGAGCGCCGTGCGACTCATGCTGTCGACGCTCGACAAGGGCTACCTGGGCGAACTGGCGGCGCCCGTGCAGCAGGCGGTGCAGAACGGCCTGTTGGCCGTGCATCAGATGGAGCGTCTGGTCCGCGACCTGCTCGACAGTTCGCGCCTCGACCACGATGGCATGCGGCTCGACTTCGCCGACTGCGACCTGACCTTGCTGCTGGGGGACGTGCTGCGCACGTTGCGC
>JAYUCN010000308.1:0-12485 GCA_043740335.1 Planctomycetota bacterium | reverse complement strand
CTCCAGGCCCCAGAGCCTGGCCGTGAGTCTTTTCGCTGCCGAGCCAGATGCGGCCATGCCAGGGGGCAATGCCGTGCACCAACGACTCGGTGAACGCGCGATCGTCGCTGTAGACGCTGGCGACGAGGCCACCGCCGCCCCGGTTGCAGAGGTCGATGGCCGCAGCTACCGCACCCGAGTAGAGGACGATCGTTGCGCATGGTCCGAACACTTCGAGTTCGTGCAATACCGCGGCATCGGCCTGACGTGCGCGCAGCAGGGTCGGGGCGACAAAGTAGCCCTTGCCAGGCATCGGCGAAGCCCCGCCGAGCAGCACGTCGCTGACTTCCGCCAGGCGACCGATACCGATGCGCACATCGCGCAGTTGCGCCTGGCTGGCTACCGGGCCCATGCGCACGTCGGCCGCCAGGGGGTTGCCAACTCGGATCGTGCGCAGACGTTCCACGAGGGCCTCCTGCACCTCCCCCACCATGGTCTCGGGAACGAAGATGCGACGGACGGCGGTGCACTTCTGGCCCGCCTTCTGGGTCATGTCGACCGTGAGGTTGCCCAGGAACTGTTCGAACGTGTCGCTGCCGCTCTCGACGTCGGGGCCGAGCACCGCGGGATTGATGGAGTCGGCTTCGATGTTCACTCGCACGCTTCGCGCGACCAGGTTCTTGTTGCCGCGCACCAGCACACCTGTCGCCGAGCTGCCCGTGAACGCGACGGCATCCATCGGCCCGAGCAGGTCGAGCAGGCCCGACACAGAGCCCGGCACGAATTGGAACGCGCCCTCGGGCACCAGGCCGCTGCCAACGACGAGCTGGGCGATACGGAAAGCCAGCAGGGCACTCGGTGTGCCGGCCTTCTCGATGACGGGCACGCCCGCCAGCAAGGCACAGGCCATCTTCTCGCCCATCCCCCAGGCCGGGAAGTTGAACGCGTTGATATGCACGGCCACGCCGGGGCGCGGCACGAAGATATGTTGGCCCCAGAAGCGCGGTGTGCGGCCGAGCTGCATGCCATCGCCGTCGGGCAGGCAATTGCTGGCCGGCAGGGTGGCGCCGAGTTGCGCGTAGAAGGCCAGCGTGCCGGACGCACCGTCGAGGTCGAACTTCGCATCGCCGCGCGTATTGCCGCCGTTCAAAGCCGCGATCTCGATGAGTTCGTCGCGATGTTCGTGCAGCCTGGCGGCGAGTCCCTTCAGCATCTCGGCGCGCTGCGGGAACGTCATGGTACGCAGCGCTGGTCCACCGACGGTGCGCGCGTGCTGCAGGCACGCGGCGAAGTCGATGCCGGCCGGCCGCACGTCACCCAGCACGGCTTCGGTGGCGGGGTCGTGGAGGGTCTTCGGATCGCCACTGCCAGCGACCCAGCGACCACAAACGTAACTCTGCAACGAGATCATTGGCGGGCGGAAGACCATAGCGACGGCGGTGCAGTGATGCACGCACCTGGCCCGCGCCCGCGGCGAGCCGCCCCTACAGCACGAGCAGCATCGTCTTGGTGTCGCCGACACACGCGGGTTGACCCGTCGGCGTCACGCTGAGGAAGTTCCATTGGATCGGCAGGCCCGAGAGGAACTGCAGGATCACCGGTGGGATCGTGAACACCGCGGTGGTCCGACCGTTCGCATCGAATGACCCGTAGCCGTTGCTCAGGATGCCGCCGTTCGGATCGCTCGCGAGCAGGTCCGTGACGCCGTCGTGGTTCAACGGCACCGGGAAGCCTGGCTGCCACACGAATCCCGGCGAGGTGCCCGAAATCGAAGCGATGGCCAGGTAGACGTTGCCGGCCCCGGCCGAACCGACGTCGATCTGGATCTGCACCGACCCACCGGTCGTCGTGCTGGCGTACGGAGGGAGCAGGAGCACCGTTGATCCTGCCGTGAAGCGGCGGCGCGTCGTACCCACGTGGCCCTCGTTGTCCTTCGCCTGCATCGTCGGCCCCCAGAGGCCCGGATGCCGCGCCAGGTTCGTCGCCACTGCGTTCGGCTGCCACGGCGTGTCGAAGTACCCGTCGTTGTCGAAGTCGAATCGCAACTGCAAGGTGCCTGCCGACTGGTCGCCGTCCTGGGTCTGGCTCGGATCGAGAGTCGTCGTCAGGCGCGGCGAGAGCGCCGTAAACGAGGGCCGCGGCCAGTTGCAGCCAGGCACGGCATGCTGGGCCATCTTCGTCCACCAGCTCGGGTTGTTGACCAGGTACTGATAACGGAACGCCTGATAGCCGTTGCCGCCGCCCAGCAGGGCACCCGTGATCGAAGCCTCGATCGTGAGGTCGGTCGTGGTCTCGCCGTCGCCGGTGTAGGTCTTGATCGTCGGGCAGACCCGACGCGAAGTCAGGCCCGCGTTGGTGCACGCGGTGCGCGCGTACTGGGCGGTCTTCTGCACATAGGCCTGGTGCAGCGCGTAGGTGTTGTAGATCGAGCCGTTGGCAGTGAAGGCCATCGGCATGAACACGTCGACGTACGGGGCGAGCTGCTCCCAGTTCTGCCCGAACTGCGACGTCAGCGAAGTCATCGTCGACGCGTACGAGTTGAAGTTGCCGTTGTAGGTCGGCCCGTCGAACGAGTACCGGTTGGCGATCAGATAGGCGTGCAGGGACAGGCTGCCGATGTGCTGGCGCACGTCGGCGACGAAGCTCGTGACATTGGCGGCATTGACGTTCGTGCCACCGACATAGCGAACGTAGTCGAGGGCGATGCCGTCGAAGTCGTACCAGGGCTGCCCGCTCGGCTGCCAGGCATCGACGAAGTAGTCGATCACGTTCAACAGGTACTGCTTGTGCGCGATGTCGTCTGGCTGCACGGTGTCGGCGAAGCACTTCAGGACGGCAACGACGCGGACGTTCGCGACATGGCAGGCCGTGATGAGGTTGCTCAGATTGATGCCAGCGCCCGTCGATCGCACGGGCCCCCACGCAGGATTCCAGTCGCCCGCGCTGTCCGTGATCCACAGATCGCCCGTCGAGGGTCCGGTCGCGCGGAACGAACTCACGTAGAGCGTGTCGATCCCGTACGTCTGGCAGTTGGTGACGATCTCCGGGATGCGCGGGTCCATGTTGCCGACGAGGAACGGAAACACGCCGACGGCGACATCGGTGGACGGGCTCTGCGCCCACAGGGTGCTGACAAGCAGGACAGCAGCGAGCGGATGGTGCATGGTGCGGTGTCGGCAGGGCAGCATGCCGGAGGGGCTTCGTCCTGTCACGGGTCGCCGCAGGGCTGGTGTCCCGCGGCCTCGTGCCTATCGTTGCCAAGACCACCAAGGATCTGCATGCCCACCCGCCTTCGCTGTTTCGCCGCCATCGCCTGCCTGACGGTCACCGCCGCCACGCAGACCCAGACTGCGTTGTTCACCGGTCGCTTTCCGTTCACGAGCCTGGACTCGCCCAACGAACGGCCGAACGGTGCCATCACGCGACTCGAGGAGTTCGACTTCTCGTACACGACGCCGCTGCCCGGCGCAGTCGCCCGCACCTTGCTCCCGGCCACGGCGATGCAGTGCTACCTCGGCGACGGCAACAACGACGGCGTCTACACGAAGTTCGCGGCGTGGAAGACCTACTTCCAGCAGATCGGCATCGGCGGCATCTTCGTCAAGGCCGCGGACCGCGGCGCTGTGACCTGGGACAGGGTCTACTTCAGCGTGCGCCGCAATTCGGCCAACACGACCCCAGGACAGTCACCGGGAACGCTGCAGGTCGAGGTGTTGACCAACAACGGCCTTGTTCCTTACACGGTGGTTCCCGGTGATTGGCTGCGTCTCTTGCCGAACGGCAACGTCGAGTTCTTCCTGACCGCGGCACAGCTCGCAGTAGCGGTTGGCGCGCAGCCAGGTGCGGCGTCGATCGGGGCTGGGGCGCTGCTGCAGGCGAACAATGGCGACCTCTACTATTCGCCCGTCGATGGCAGCCATTGGGTCAACGGCAACTCCACAGGTGTCGTCAATGCCCAGGATGGCGGCATCGTGAAGATCGACTTCGCCAACATCACCTACGACGCGCTTGGCAATGTTTCGAACCTGGCGCCCAATTCGGCGCGCCTGGTCATCAACGAAGCGGCCGGTGGTCCCGGTGGCACACTCACGGTTCGCCAGATGATGCTGAACTCGGGTGCCGTGGACCGCTTCGGCGTCGCGTTGGCAGCCACTGCCTACGGCAAGACGGTCGGCCTCGCCTTCGACCCCGCGGGCAGCACGTTCCAGAGCATCTGGCCGGACGCACAGGGTACCTACACGCAGGAGCCGAACCTTCTGTTCTGCAGCGATGCCGGCGCCCACGCGGGTTCGATCTTCTCGACCCGGAGCAATGGGTCGACCCAAGGCTCGGTCGCGACCATCAACGGCGTGCTGTGCGGGAGCACGACGCCGGGGGTACCGGCGAACGGTGCCTGGATCGGCGTGCAACTCGACGTGCCGAACTTCCAGCCGACCATGCTCGGCTTCACGCTCTGTGATGCGCTGGCCTACCAGCCGCTCGTGCTCGACCAGAACAACTTCGGTCGTCTGCCCCTCGCCAGCAGCCAGCCGACCTGGGATCTCGACCTGCACGGAGCATCGTTCCTGCCGGTGTTCCTGCTCGTGACCTTTGGCCCAGGCGCCCCGGGTGGCACCGTGCCGTCAGTGCCCTTGAGCCTGCTGCCGCCCCTCTTCACCGCCGACAGCCACCCGAACGTGTTCCTGCTCACGTCGCCGATCACGCTCGGTGTCGCCATCACGGACGGTTTCGGCTACGGCACCGTTTCGGTGCCCAATCCGAACACGGGGGGCTTTCCGGGCGCCACGCTGTTGGTCCAGGGGCTCGGTCTCGCACCGACGGGCTTCACGCTGACGACGCCCGTGCTGACCCAACTCGACTGATCGGGACGACGGACCTCCGGCACACCCGCGACACCGCTTACGCGCCCGACACGAACTGCTGCAGTTCATGGTAGCGGCGTTCGACCGTCTCGCGGTCGGCGCGGGCAATGCTCTCGACCCCGAAACCCTCGACCGTGAGGCTCGCGGTTACCGTGCCGTAGGCGACCGCACGCTTCACGTTCCAGAGGCTGATCGAGTCCGAGGTCGCGAGACAGCCCATGAAGCCACCCGCGAAGCTGTCGCCCGCACCGGTCGGGTCGACCACGGACTCCGTCGGGTAGGCCGGCAGCGCGTAATGGAAGAAGTGCGAGAACACGAAGCAGCCGTGTTCGCCCTTCTTGACGATGACGAGCTTGGGTCCGAGTCCCAACGCGGCGCGCCCGGCCTGGATCAGGTTGCTCTTGCCCGTCAGCTGCTTCACTTCGCTGTCGTTGACGATGAGGCCGTCGATGCGTCGCAGCAGTGCGAGCAGGCCGTCCTTCTGGTGTTCGATCCAGAGGTCCATCGTGTCCGCGACGCAGAACCGTGGTGCTTCCATCTGGTCGAGCACCGAACTCTGCGTCGCCGGTGAACCGTTGGCGAGGAACACGAACGGCGTGTTGCGGAAGGCTGGTGGGATCTTCGGCTTGAAATCGCCGAAGGTGTTCAACTGCACGTCAAGCGTCTCGCGCGAGTTCATGTCCGACGAGTAGCGACCGTGCCAGCGGAACGTCTTGCCCGGCTTGGATTCGACGCCGGCCAGGTCGATGCCGCGCTCCTCCAGCAGCTTCCGGTGTGGCGCCGGGAAGTCGGCGCCAACCACGCTGACGAGCCGGACCTTCGTGAACAGTCTGGCGGCGAGACTGAAGTAGGTCGACGAACCACCAAGGCAGTCGGTGGCCGTGCCGTGGGGCGTCTCCACGGTGTCGAACGCGGTGGAACCAACGACGAGTAGCGACATGATCCGAGACGTTAGCCGCGTGGCGCAGGCGGTTCCACGCCGTCCTCGTGCTCCTCGAGTTCGACCTCGGCATCGATGTCGGCGCGCGTCACGCGGTCCTTCTCGAACAGCACGAAAAGTCCGCCGAGCAGCGACCAGCACGTCAGATGCAGGCGGTAGAGCACGGAGAGGGCGACACCGCGAGTGCCCATTGCCTCTTCCGCCATCGCAACGGTTGGCAGATACACGGCGCCGTACTTGCCGAACAGGTACTTGTAGAGCGTCTCACCGACCCCCCATCCGTTCGGTCCGATCGGCAGCACCGTCACGATGTTGATGACCGGGATCAGCACGAAGTACTCGAAGGTGGGCATGCCCACACCGAGCGATTTGCCGATGCACACGACGCTGAGTACCGAGATGACGTGGTTGCCGATACCGGCGACCAGGCTGATCGCGATCACCCACCCGTGGTCGCGGTAGAAGAACACCGCCCGGTCCACGAGCTTGAGCAGGTTGCTGACACGATGCGGCAATCGATTCAGCAGCGCGTGCAGTCGTACGCGCTGCCGCAGGCGCCGGCTGAAAGCGATGACTCCCAGGAGGCCCACGCCGGCGATCACCCCCCAGATCGCCAGCGCAATCTGGCCGAAGCGGTCGAGGGCGAACAGTACGACGACGGCTCCGAGCAGCGCCAGGGAGCCAAGCCCCAGCACGCGGTCGACGATGACGGAGACGAGCACCGGTACGCGGTGGCCGGGGCAGCGCTTCATGATGTAGAGCGCCTTGATCAAGTCGCCACCCGTGGCGCCGGGCACGACCGTGTTGAAGAACACGCCGATCCAGGTGAACCGCAAGGTCTCCCGCAGCGAGACGTCGGTACCGTTCACGCGCAGCAGCCACCACCAGCGCGCACCCGCGATCAACACGGTGGCGAAGTAGCAGAGGGCGCCGAGCGCAAACAGCAGGCGATCGAGGTTGCGCCAGTAGGTGAAGAAGCCGGGGGCGACTTCGAGATCGCGGCCATCGGCCTGGCGACCGCGCTGTACCGCCTGCACGCTGTCGCTCGACTTCGTCACGAATCTGACCGGATCGGCCTGCCACGGACCGACGATGTCGACGACCTGCTCCTCTACGGTCTCCCCCTGTCGGTAGACGAGGCGATCGTCGAAGCGGATCTGTCGGAAGACGAACCACATCAAGGCGACGACGAGCAGCAGCTTCAGCAGGCTGACGAGGTGCTTGTTCACCGCCACTCCCCTTTGGGCCGCACCTTGGCTCGCGCCGTCGCGATCGAGTCCTGTTCCGCCGCAACCCGCGCCAGCAAGGTCTGCCCGAAACTCACCGGATCGACGCCGAGCTCGCGCAAGTTCGCGGTCGGCACGGGCGCACCACCCTGCGTGGCGTTCAGGGCGAAGTGGATCAACGAACTGACGGGCGTCACAGTGGCGATCGAGATCGAGAGTTTGCCGGTGCCAACCCAGAGGTCGTCGCCGTCGCGGCGCACGATGGCGCGCGGGGCGAGTTCACGCAACAGCTCGGCCGCCTGGGCCGCCAACAACCGTTGGCGGTGCACTGCCAACGACAGGCCGGGCTCGGTGAAACTCTCCCACAGGAAGTGCACAAGGTCGTTGCCGGCGATCCCCGGTCCATCGAGGTCGGCGAGGTCGGCCATTTCGGCCGCCGTGACGGCGCAGGGGCCGCGGAACGCCACCAGGGCGTCGCCCACGAGCGCGCAGTGCGCGAGGATCCAGTGCGCGCGCAGCTGGCTGCCGTCGTAGCGGATGATCGCATCGAGCCAATGGGTCAGCATCGCCAGGCCTCCATGTCCCCGTGCTGGCTGCGACGGTGCGAGTTCATGCGGTGTGCGATCACGTGCGTCGCTGCCGTTCCTTGAGCCATTCCCGTACCCAGGCTGGATCCGGATCGAACCGTGGCCGGCGGAGACTCCACGACAGCGCGGTCAGCGCGGGCGTGCGCAACTTCGAGTAGTATGTCTGTTCGTTCAAAACGGTCTGGGCCAGGAAGTCAGCGGGCGACACCGTTTCCCACTGCTCGCGAGCGCCCAAGCGCACTTCGGTGGTGGCGAGGTCACCTTGGAGCTGTCCGCAGTAGTGGATCAGGCGCAGTTGCACGAGGTAGTCCGAATCGAACTGCGATTCACCGCGTGCGAGTTGCGCCGGACTCGCCGCCATGACGGCGAGCATGAGGGGAACCGTGCGCGGCCCGCCCAGCCGCCGGATCTGCTCCATCGCACAGAGCCGCACTTCGACAAGCAGTGGATCGCGGCCTTGGATCGCGCGCAGCAGCACACCCTGCACGCAGTAGCCGAGTGCGGTGCGCAACGCACTGGCCGTCGCCGGACGCACGCGTTCGTCGCGTTCGGTCCGGTACAGCTCGCTGAGATCCTCCACCAACAGAAGCCGCAAGACCCAGTCGTCGAGCGGGTCGGCGACGATCGCCGTCAAGGCGTCGAGGTACGGCCGCAAGCGCACGTCATCCCACTGGGCGTTGCCGCGCACCTCGGGGCGAGCCACTTGCAGGCCAGCGCGCGCGGTGGCAACCCGGGCGGCGTCGAGTGACGAACCGAGGCGATCCAGCGGGCGCCCGAACAGGTCGATCTGCTGTTCGGTGATGACGCTCGCGAGGCCATCGATCGCCACGATTCGACTCTCGCCGTTGTTCTCCAGCTCGGCGATCCAGGCCAATCGGCTCGTCGCGTTGGCGCAGGCGAGCAGGTCGCTGCCCGTCTCGTCGGGCAGCTCGCGCAACAACTCGCGTACGTGGCCAGCTGGATTCTCGATCGCGCCATCCTGGCGGGGACCGAACAACAGACCGAGCGCCCCGCGGATCGGCACGAGCAGGAACCACCGCATGTACCAACCGGAGGTCTCTGCGCGGTCGGCGTACGCCACCCGGCGCTGGGTGCCAGAGCCCTCGATCCGGACGATGCCGTCGAGTTCGACGACAATCTCATCATAGGAAAGGTTGTCCGCGACCGAGCATGCGCCGGCGAGCAGGAGGCCGAACACGGCGAGGCGGCGCAGTGGGACCGGCAGGGACACCGTCTTCTGCGACGTGCTGTCAGTTGGCATGTCGGTCCGGGTCGCGCTTGCCGTGGCGGCCACGAGGATCATTGGGGCCATCGTGCTCTCCACGCGGCGACGACCTCGGCGCGCGCGGCGGCGGTCTCGACGCCATCGGCGGGCAGGGCCGGCGGCATCATGCCAAGCCTGCCAAGCGAGTCGTGGAAGACCACGAACGTCGCCGCATCTTCTTCTCGGGCGAGGCCGTCCAACACCAAGGCGGCGCCTGCCCGACCGAGCAACTCGACGGTACGTGCCGCCGCGAAGCGACGGACGATCGCCGCCCCATCGCCGAGCGCGATGCGACAAAACTCCGACGCGGACTCCGCATCGGGGTGGGCCAGTTGCACAGCTCGCGCACGCACGACTGGCGATTCATCGGCGCAGGCGATCGCGACCGCGCGCGCGCCCAACGCACCCGTCGCGTTCTCGTCGCCGGGCTTCGTGGCGGCAGCGAGCTGCTCGAGCACGCGTATCCGCGTACTCACGTTGGGCGCGCCACGCAGGTTGCCGAGCAGGTCGCGCACACGCACACGCTCGGGCCCGCTGCCGCGCTGGATCTCGGCCGCGAGCTCGGCGAGCTGCTTGCCGTGCTCCACACACCAGCGATCGCCGACGTGGATGTCGTTGATCGCGGCCAGGTCGGCCAGAGCCGACGCCTGGTTGCCTTCGAGCCAATCCAGTTCGGCGAGTTCGAACAGGAGGCTCGGATGCAGGGCCCCGGCCCCGTACTCGCGCACGAGGGCCTGCAACTCGGCCACGGCCAGATGCCGCCGACCAAGATCGCGCAACAGACCGGCCCGCGCCACGCGCAGGGCGGGCGCTTGCGAACGCGTCTGGGCCTGCTGCACCACTTCGAGCGCTTCGGCAAGCCGCTCCTGGTCGCACAGCAGAGCAGCCAGTTCCAGGGCGCTTGCAGTCGGGTCCCCGGCCGTGGCGAGGTCTTGCCGCAGTGATCGCTCGAACGATGCTGCATCCTCGCCATGCACCGACGGCATGGCGATGACGCCAGCACCCAGTGTAGTTGCAGATGCCTCGGGGCTCGGCACGGCGGCGTCCACCGGGCGTGCTCCTTGCCCTCGGCGAGGCGTCGCGGTCGCCGGATCGTCCGCGCCAGCGGTCGGGACAGTCTCGTGCTGGTCTTCGACCGCCCGGCGATCCGACGCCACGAAGGACGGCGTGCGGCGTCCGAACGTCCCGCTGTGTTCCGCATCCCCTGATCCGGCCACGCAGGCGCTGAGCAGCACGAATCCCAGCATGGCCCTGGATGGCACGGCTCGACTCCGACGAGGGGTCATGAGGGGGTTGCTTGTAGCGCCACGACACCATGCTGCACTGCCTTTTTCGCCTGCAGTCCGCCGCCGCAGATTCCGATCGCCATGCGGTGCCGGCGCAGGCAGGATGGACGAGCATGGCCGGCAAAGACGTGGACTCGGCTCGACGCACCGCGCTGCGGCTCCGCGCCGCCACCAAGACCGCCGTCCGGCAGATTGCAGCGAGCATCGCTCGCGCCCAGCATCGCCTGCGCCCCGCCGACGTGCGGCAGAAGAACGTCGGCGACTTCGTCACCAGCGTCGACCTCCTGGCCGAACACCACTTGCAGCGGGCCCTCCATCACATCTTGCCAGACGCCGGCTTTCTTGGTGAAGAGTCCGACCCGGTCGAACTCGATCGCGAGTGGATCTGGGTTGTCGACCCGATCGACGGCACGAGCAACTTCTCGCGCGGACTCCCGCACTTCGCGGTCTCGGTCGCCCTGCTGTGGCGCGGGCAACCCATGTTGGCCTGCCTGCACTGTGCGCCCGAGGACGCGCTCTACGTCGCGGTGCAAGGTGCAGGCGCAGTCCGCAATGGCAGGCGCCTGGACACGCCAGCCGGGCGACTCGACGATGGCGCCATCCTCGGCTGCCAGTGGCTCCGTGGGCAGCAACAACTGGCCTTCCTGGCTCGCCTGCAGTCGCGTGGCAGTCGCATCCGGACGCTGGGCAGCACCGTGACCCAGCTTGCCGATGTCGCCGTTGGCAGGCTCGACGGCAACATCCAGGAACAGGGCAGGATCTGGGACATCGCCGCCGCGGGCCTCGTCGTCGAGGAGGCCGGCGGTCGGTTCACGGACTGGGCTGGCCGCCGCGTGTTTCCGTTCGCGAACCTCCGCCTTGGCCACACGGCCACCGTCGCCGCCTCGCCTCGGGTCCACCGGGCCCTGCTCGACTTGCTGCGGTCCTGAGATCGCTTGTCGTTTCCGGTGCGTAACGGCCTGCCTGCATTGGCCGTATGCGTCGCCTACGCGAACGACGATCCCCGACCCCTCTCAAGGTGTTGGTCCTTCTTTTGCAACAGCGCCTCGGGCTCGGCTACAGTCCCGGCCGTGGCCGGGCGGCTCGTCGCCCACCATCGAATCCACGGCGCCAACCGCGCCCCTCAGTCGACCTGATCAGGAGACCCCATGAAGAAGTTCGTGCTTTCCGGACTCTGTTGCGCCGGCCTCGTGGCCCTGCTGCCACAAACCGGTCACGCCCACGGCGGTCAGTACCGCGGCCCGGGCGACGTCGTGCCGCCGAGCCCCGGCGGCGGAGGCAAGTCCGGTGGCCCTTCTGGCCCGACCACAGGTGGCCCCGCGGGCCCCAGCGCCCCGGCCCCTTCGGGCCCAGCGACGGGCGGCCCTTCCGGGCCTAGCACTGGTGGTCCTTCGGGCCCGAGCGGTGGCCGCGGCCCGACCACCGGTCAGCGCGGCGCGCCGATCGACGACGACCTCACGACCTGGGACTACTGGTGGGAGTTCAACAAGGACCCGTTCATCCGCTTGAAGGAAGCCGTGGCGAGTGGTGGCCCACAGACGGGCAGCGACGACTTCTACCTCGGCTCGACGCGGCGCAGTGAGGCCAAGGACTCGCTCAAGCCAACCGAGGATCAGATCAAGAACGAGATCCTGCCGGCTCTCAAGAAGGCCATCGACTCCACCGAACAGCGCGACATCAATTCGTCCTGCATGGTCGCGATGGCGAAGATCGGTACCAACCACCCCGACTTCAACCTCGTCGACGTTTTCGCGCCGCGGCTCAAGAGGCCGGACCAGGAGATCCGCGAGACGGCAGCGTTGGCCATCGGCATCGCCGCCATCGCCGACGAAAAGGAGATGAACCTCCTGCTTGGTCTGGCTCTCGACAAGGAGCTGGGCCGGATCGCCACCGGCGGCTCGGTTGACATTCACACGCGTTCCTTTGCCACCTACGGGCTCGGCCTCATGGCGCACAAGACCACGAGCGTGGAGATCAAGACCAAGGCCTTCGCCGCCATGAAGGAGCTGCTCGCGGACGATCGCGTCAGCGATCGCAACATCAAGGTCGCGGCCATCAACGCGATTGGCATCCTCAACATCGGCACTGCCAGCGACGCCGAGAAGACCCTGCTGGCCGACGCGCTGAAGAGTCTCGAGGACTACTACATGAAGTCGCTCGGCGCCGGCGAGCAGCTCATCCAGGCCCACTGCCCCACGGCGATCGCCAAGCTCATCGGTCGCGGCCACGAGAAGGCCGACTACTACAAGGAGATCTTCGCGACGGATCTGCAGGAGAAGGGGAAGGTCAAGCGCTCCAGCCATGACATCGCCCGTTCGTGCGCCTTGGCCCTGGGCCAGCT
>JAYUCN010000307.1:0-12488 GCA_043740335.1 Planctomycetota bacterium | reverse complement strand
CGGCGTTGCCGACGAACGTCTCGTCGACCATCTCGGGTTTCACGGCGGTGCGCTGCAGCGCGGCTTTGGCCGCATGGGCGGCCAGGTCGATCGCACTGATGTCCTTGAACTTGCCGAAGCCCGGCGTGCCGGAGTATTCCGCCATGGCGGTGCGGGCGCCGCCGACGATCACGAGGTCTGGTCGCATCCTCTGAGCATCGAACAAGCCCAGGTCGATCGCAAGGCCGACATTCGCATGACTGCCGCACTGGCGCCGCTGGCGAGCAGTCGCATGAACATGCCAACCGCCGTAACATGCGCGCCATGTCGAAGCTGCCGCGCCCCATGCTCGCGTTCCTGCTGGCCCTGCTGCCAGCGGGCTGCGCCAACCTGAACTTCTATTCCGACGAGGAACTCGAGCCGCTGAGCCTGCAGGCGTACGACGAAGCGAGCAAGGAGCACACCCCCATCACCTCGGGCCCCGAGTACGAGAGGGTGCAGCGCGTGGCGAAGAAGATCGCGGCAGCATGCGAGGAGGACTTCCGTTGGGAGGCGCGGCTGCTCAAGGCCGACGACACGCCCAACGCGTTCTGTCTGCCGAACGGTCGCATCGCCATCTACACCGGCATCCTGCCGCTCACGCTGACGGACGACGGCCTCGCGATCGTCATGGGCCACGAGGTCGCGCACGCGGTGCTGCGACACGGCGGCAAGCGCATGACGCAGAGCACGATCACCAACGCGGGCATGGTTGCCGTGCAAGCTGGCCTCGGCATGGCCGAGATGGGCGACGAGACGAAATCTGGCGTGATGGCCGCTCTCGGCATGGGCGCGCAGGTTGCCGTGTTGCTGCCCTACAGCCGCGACAACGAGAGCGAGGCCGACATCGAGGGCCTGCGGTACGCGATCCGCGCTGGCTACAAGGCGGAGGAAGCGCCGCTGCTGTGGGAACGCATGGCCAAACTCGGCAGCAGCGGCACCCCGGCGTGGCTCAGCACGCACCCGGGGTCGGAGGCGCGCGCGCAGAAGCTGCGCGAGATGATTCCGGTGATCCAGGAACAGGAGAAGGGCTGGAGGCCGAAGCCTCCCGCAGCCGGCGGCCCGACCAAGAAGATCGCTCCCGGCGCCGTAGGCAAGTAGCCGCGCTGCGACAACCCCCGGCTACCGCTCTTCGACGCGCTTGTAGCTGCGCGGCGTCTCACCCATGTAGATCTGCCGCGGCCGCGTGATGCGCGCTTCGGTGTCGCCCTGGTACTCGACCCACTGCGCGATCCAACCCGGCATGCGACCGATCGCGAAGAACACCGTGAACAGCTCGACCGGGATGCCGAGCGCCTTGTAGATGATGCCCGAGTAGAAATCGACGTTCGGGTAGAGCTTGCGTTCGATGAAGTACGTGTCGCTGAGCGCGATCTGCTCGAGTTCGAGCGCGATGTCGAGCAGCGGGTCCTTGCGGCCGAGCTGGCCGAGCACGTCGTAGCAGGCCTGCTTCAGGATGAGCGCGCGCGGATCGTAGTTCTTGTAGACGCGGTGGCCGAACCCCATGAGCCGCACGCCGCTGTCCTTCTTCTTCGCGAGTTCCATGAACTCGCGTGCCGTGCGCTTGCCGTCGCGGATCGACAGCAGCATCTCGATGACGGCCTGGTTGGCGCCGCCGTGCAACGGCCCCCACAGCGCCGAGATGCCAGCGGACACGCTGGCGAAGAGATTGGCGCCCGAGCTGCCGACGGTGCGCACCGTGCTCGTCGAGCAGTTCTGCTCGTGATCGGCATGCAGGATCAACAGCAGGTCGAGTGCCCTGGCCATGACGGGGTTCGGCTCGTACTCCTCGCAGGGCGTGCCGAACATCATGTAGAGGATGTTGCCCGCGTACGACAGGTCGTTGCGCGGATACATGAACGGCTGGCCGATGCTGTGCTTGTACGAGTAGGCCGCGATCGTCGGCATCTTCGCGAGCAGGCGGATCGAGTCGATCCAGTTCTGCTCGCGCATGTTCGGCGACGTCTTCTGGTAGAACGTCGACAGCGCCCCCACCGCCGCGGCGCAGACCGCCATCGGGTGACCGACCTTGGGCAGGCTGGCGAACAGCCGCTTCAGGTCCTCGTGCAACATCGTGTGGTAGGTGATGTCCTGCGTGAACTGCGCGAGCTGCGCCGCACTGGGCAGTTGCTGGTGCAGCAAGAGCCACATCACCTCGACGAAGTGACTGCTCTGCGCGAGTTCTTCGATCGGGTAGCCCGCATACCGCAGGATGCCCTGCTCGCCATCGAGGAACGTGATCTTGCTCTGGCAGGCGCCGGTGTTGCCGAGGCCAGGGTCGTAGGTGATGGCACCGGTCTTGGCGCGCAGTTGGCGGATGTCGATCGCCACCTCGCCAGCACTGCCGACCAGCACCGGCAGGTCGATCTCCTGATCGCCGAGGGAGAGTTTCGCGGTCTTCGGAACGGTCTCGTGGGTCATCGCAGCAGCCACGCCAGCAGTCGATTTCGGGGACAGAACTTCGCTCGTGAGAGTAGGCCGGGACATGGCTCGAGGCTCCCAAAAAAATGCACGCTGGCAGCTCTTCGGCAGGATCCGCCGCCCGGCTGACGCCAACTTGCCGTGGTACGCGACGGCCAACGCTGCCTTCCGGGTCGACGCCGCTACCCGCGTGTCACCACCATGGTGTTGCTCGTCGCCAGCACGGAAGCACCGTCCGCGTCGAGCACGAAGACTCGCAGAAACATCGGCGCCCCCGTCGGCGGCGGTGCTACCACCGTGGTGGTCGGGGCCGTGGACCCATCGAGCGGTATCGAGTTGACTTCGGCGAGGTCGAAGCCCGTCGGCAACACGGGCGGAAGTGGCTGCGCCGAGACCCCGAGAAACCGCAAGCCACCGGGCGGCAAGCCCGTGCAGCGCGCCACCAGGGCCGCGCCGGCCTCGGTGCCAACCTCGAGCTCGAGTCGCGGCACACCCCCCGCGGCCGAGCCAGTGCCATCGTTGCCGTCGAACAGGTCCGGCCAGGTCGCCACCACGGGCACGACCACGACATGGGACTCGCGTCGCACCGTCAGTTCGCACACCCCACGCCGCAGGGCCCGGACCTGGCCGTCGACCGTCATCGCCACGAGGCTCGGGTTGGCGATGGCCACGAGCGTGCCGAAGCCAGGTCCGCTGACGTCGTGTTCGGTGCCATTGGTCTCGATCGCGTAGACCGTGAGCCGTTCGGCAACCAGCGGGGACGTCAACTGCAGACTCGGGGGACTGACGCGCAGACCCGTCAGCACGACCCCGTCGAGTTCGGTGCGGCGGCGCATCACCGCGGCGATGTGTTCAGCGAGGATCTCGTAGCCAACGCGGCTCACGTGGCAGCAAATGTCGACATAGAGCGGCTCTTTGTGCTCCTTGAAGATCCCGGTCAGGTCCTCGAAAGCCACCCCTGCCCGCCGCAGCGTTTCACCTTCCTGCTGCAACAGCGGATAGCCGTGCATGACCGCCTGCCGCCAAGGATGCTCCGCTTGGATGGCTACCACTGCCTCTTCGGCCCCGATCGGCTTGCTGCCTTCCACATACTGGTTGGGCTGCAGGAAATGGAAGTAGCGGATGCCCTGGCTCTCGCACAGCGTGTGCAACTGCAGGGAGCAACGTCGCCAGATCGCCGCCATCTCGACGCGCGCCTGCTCGAGCGAAGAGCTGGCGGGCCCGGGCCCCGTGATGGCGAACGAGGGTGTGACCGCAGCCCGTTCCGCAATGGCGGTCTCGTCGGCGAGGCGGCGTGCGATCCCGCGGTCCTGCAGGAACCAGAGCAGCTGGGCCAAAGGCGACCACCAGAACCCGGATGCGAAGTCCGCCGAGGCCTGCCGTTGTTCGCGCAGGACGACCAGGTGACCGAGCCGCCGCAGCTGTTCGGGCGTCGGCGCCTTGTCCATGAGACGCGACCAGCTGCGTGGGAACCAGCCGGGCACACCGACTGGCACGTTCTCGTTCAAGAGCGCCACCTCGTTGAACCCATCGACATTGACGATGCAGTCGAACTCGCCGCCAAGCAGCATGGCCAGTTGCACCGAGATCAGCTGCTGCGGCTGCTTGTAGCCGCCGAGCCCGAGCCTCACGACCTCGATGTGCCGCCCCCGCAATAGCGGGCTGCGCGCCAGCGCCGCGATCAAGGCGGCCTCCGCATGGACACACAACTGCAAGGCCACCGAGCCGCCGACCACGCCGACGATGTAGCGATCCGCGGCCTTCTGGCGCACGGGCGGCGCGTCGTCGACGAAGCCGTACCTCGAGATTGGATAGGGCCCTGCGGGCAGCGAGGCGTCATAGACATAGCCCAGGTACGGATGTTGGACACACCCGGCCACGGCGAGGTGTTGCGCCGCCGACTGTTCGGTGTTCACCGCCCCGGTCACGACGGACTCGCCGGCCTTGGCCTGCGCGCGAGCGGCCTCGGCGCGCGACCACGAGAACGGCGTGCGTGTGACCATCCACCAACCGACCGCGGCCAACAGTTCGATCGTGCCGACCACGATCAGCACGGCCAGGACCACGAACAGGGTGCGACGTCGGCGAGGCTTGTGCACGTTCTGCATCGGTCCGTGCGGTCGAAGGCGGGCGTCGTTCGCGGTCGCGCCGTACGCCGTGGCGCTCAGAGAATCGTCACCTGGCAGCTGTTGGTGATGTGGAGAGGACCCGTGCTGGTGAGCCGCGCGGCCTGGAAGAAGATGTCCACGCCTTGCAGCGACGCCGTCGTCGGCACCACCAATGTGCCCGTCGCGAGCCCCGAGGTCGGCAGAAAGAAGGCCCCCAAGGACGCCATGGTGGCGAGGTCGAGGTGCACATGCCGGTTGAGGCCGAGGTCGACATCGCCCACGTCGAGGCTGGCGAACAATGCCACCGCCGAGCCCGACGACCCATTCATGTCGATCGTGATCGTACCACCGAGTGCAATCTCCGGGGCGCCGACCGACAGGCCATCGAAGATGCCCAGGGCCTGGAAGATCAATGGCAGGTCGGGCCGCAACCCGATCACGTCGGGAGTGGGCAGTCCGTGCGTGTGGAGGAGAGCCAGGATCTCGGCGTTGGTGAGTGCGTGCCCCAGCTGCTTCTTCGCCGCACCCTGCATCGAAGCGACGATGCCGGCGAGGTGCGGTGCCGACGACGACGTCCCCTGCGCCGACGCCGTGTACGACTGTCGGATGTCGTTGTTCGGGAAGAAGATCGTGCCGTAACCACAGGCGACGACATTGAGACCCCAGCTGTGGGCATCGATGCGCGAGCCCCAGTTGCTGTAGGACGCGCGCTGCAGGAGCCCGCCCTCCGAGGCGGCGACGATGATGGCCCCGGAATCGCGGAAGCTGCGGTCGAAGCGGTTGAGCAGGGCCGGGTCGTCGAGGCTGCGGTTGCCGTTGCCGGCCGGCACCACGACGATGCGCCCGTTCGCCGTCGCGGTGAGCGTCGCATCGAACACCGACTGGTAGAACTCCACCGGCACGAACGTGCCGAGCCCGATGCCCGGCACGATGACCATGACCACCATGAGGAAGACGTCCCCCGGTTGGCTCGCGGAGGTCGCCAGCACCATTGCATTCTCGAGGCCGCCGTTCAGTTCGATCGACACGAAGCGAGCCTGCATCTCGTCGGCGATGCCGGTGATGCCGTAGCTGTTGCGATCCGCGATGACGATCGAGCTGCCGGACAGGCCGTGCTGCGCGCTCGGATCCACCGGCGGCACCGGGCCGATGAAGTTCGCGGCGACGAGCTGCTCCATGTCTTCGTGGTCGAGGATCCAGCTCGTCTCCAGCATGCGCAGACCGACATCGCGACCGCGCGCCCCGTAGATGCCGGCCACCTTGCGCACGCCGTGACCGAGCGGCGGCGGGTCGTGCGCGAACTGCATCGACGTGAACAGCGGTGTGGTCGGCGGAATGTCGCCCGTGAAGGCTGCCGAACCGGCCAGCACGTACTTCGGTTCGTGGTAGACGTGCTCGACCATCGGCTCTTCGGCAAGGGCCACGCGCAGCGCCTCGGCCGCGCTGGCCGAGGCGAGGCGCACCCGGAACCACAGACCCAGGTGCCCCGGCCTTCTGCCGACCGGCAACCCCTCGCACGCTCGCTCATGCAGACGGTCGAGTTCGTCCCACGACATCGCCGTCACCAACGGCTCGGCGGAACCGCGCGCGAACAGGCGATCGACGCGCGCCAGATCGACCCCGACCCGCGATCGCAGCGCCCCATCCCGCAACTCGGCGCCGGAACCTTCCGCGAGTTTCACGCACAGGCGGTCGAGGTGGACCGCTGCCGACGCACTGTCCGACACCTTCTCCGACACGCTGCCCGCGGGGGCCAACTGCTGCGCCAAGGCCCCAGCACACACAACCGCCGCCGCGAAGATGGCTCGCCAGCAATCTGAGTAGAGACCCATGGTGTGCCGAAGTCTATCACCACGCCGCCGTCACGGTACCGCACGCTTCGCCCCCGGCAGGAGCCGTGGCAAGGGACTCGCACCGGTCATGGCAGCGGCTGGTTGCCGATCGGGTAGCGACGCCAATCGGCATGGTCGAAGTGCCACCATTCGTGTTCGTAGACCATGAAGCCCTCGGCCTCCATCGCGCGCCTCAGGACCTCGCGGTAGTGACGCTGCACGCGCCCATCGTAGGTCCACATGACACCGGCGGCCTGACGCGCGACGAGGTCTTGGCGCGGCGCGAAGTCGCTGTCGGCTAGACCGAGTGGCAGCAGGACCAGCTCGCGCACGGCCACCTCGAACGGCTTGCCCGTGATGCGCGCCACGACCTCCCCGACGACGCCGATCGCGGGATTGCTGTACTTGAAGTCGCTGCCCGGCGCGTGCACGAGTGCCGTCGCATTGAGACTCTGCACGGTGGCCGCGAGCCCAGGCTCGCTCGCATCGAAGTAGTGGCCGACCGGCGATTCGCGCACAACGCCGCCGCAGTGCCCCATGAGGATGCGCAGGGTCATTTCGCCGCCAACCGGGTTCGTCGGCGTGAACTCGGGCAGGCACTGACGCACCGGAACGTCCAGGTCCAGCCGACCCTGTTCGACGAGCACCATGACGGCGGTCGCCGTGAACAGCTTGCTGATCGATGCGACCCGGTGCACCGCGTCGGCCGGCATCGTGGTGCCTTCGCCGCGCCATTGGCCAAAACCCTCGGCCCAGAGCGCGCGCCGACCGGACGCCGGGTCGACATCGAGGACCGCGACGCAGGCGCCAGGGATACCCATTTCGCGCAGCTGCCGCGTCACGAATGGCCCGATGTCGTTGGCCACTCGGGCCAATTCGGGCGCCGCATGTCGAGGCGCCGACGTGCACGCGATCCCGAGCAGGGAACGCAGACGAAGACGCGAACGCATGGGCGCGCAGTCTGCCTGGGGCTAGAGTCCGAGGACAGCCATCGCCCGACATGCAACGTCGCCGAGCCCACAGCCACGCTGCAAGAAACCTGTCCCACCGGCGTGGGGATCGAGCATACTCCTCGTAGCCTTGCCGATTCCTCCACGGTGCCTGCCCTCCGCCGTGGCTCCCCAAGGCTCGCTCCCATGACTCTACGCAGCGCTTTCGTCGGGACCATGGCGACTGCCGTGGCTTCGTTGCCCGACCAGGTCCCCGACCTCTCCGACATGAACACGGTGCGGGACATCTATCTGCGGTTCGCGATCACGAACTACTTTGCGCAGATGACGACCAACTACACGCCCGAGCTCAACATCGCGGCGACCATGACCGTCGACGGCATCGACTACGCGGCGACGGGCCTGGCGCTGCACGAGTCCATCACGTTCGGCCCGCAACAAGCCGACGTGTCGACGGGCCGCCTCTACGCCGGCGCGTTGCCGTGGGTCACGTTCCCGACGCCGACCTATCTCGCGCGGAACGAACTCGGCGGTTGCGGCCAACGCACCCATGGCGCCCTCACGCCGAGCGTGCACGACGTCGACATGATCGCGAGCGGGACGCTCCAGGTCAGCACGAACGTGCTCTACTCCGTCGCCAGCGGTCCCATCGGTGGCATCGGTGTGGCCGCACTCGCTCTCGGCGGCGACCACCTCGATCTGGCACCGCTCGGCATCGGCGACGAAGTGCTGCTGCTCGGACTGCCCTCGCTCGTGCTGCCCTACAACTTGTTCTTCGATGGCGCCGGTGCGACCTCGTGGAACTTCCCGGTGCCGGCGGGGGTCGCCGGAACGCGCCTCTACGCCCAGGTCTTCAGCCTGGATGCCGTCGGCTGGGACAGCAGCCGCGTCATCGAGGTCACGATCTGCCCATGATCGACCCGCGACCGGAGACAAGCCAGGAACCCGGAAATCTTGGCCCAACCTCAGCAACCCCTCAGCCGCCCACGCTCTCCTCGCAGGTCCTGTGACATACCACAACCGACACGAGTGCAAGTTCGTGGTGCCTGAGCCAGTGGCGGCCCGCCTGCTGAAGCAGGTTGCCCCGTTCCTCCAGCCGGATCCGTTCGCGGCGACGAGTACGGACCATGCCTACCCGATCGCGAGCCTGTACCTCGACGACGCCAACGACACGCTCTACCGCGAGACGCTCGAAGGCCGGGCCTACCGATACAAGCTGCGCGTGCGCAGCTACACCGATGACCCCACGGCCCCGGTCTTCCTCGAGGTGAAGCGGCGTCACGACCGCGTCGTACAGAAACTGCGCTGCCCGATTCCGCGGACTTCGCTCGCCTCGGTGCTCACTGGCAAGGTCGCGTCGCTGCCTGGGTTGTCGCCACTGAAGCGGCAGTCCTTCCAGGAGTTCATGCGCCTCGTGCAGTTCTGTCGGGCCGTTCCCCGCTGCACGGTGCTCTACGACCGTCAGGCCTACATCGGCCGCCACGAGGACGAGGTGCGCGTGACATTCGACCGCCGCCTGTACGCAATGGAGGAGCGCGAACCGATCGTGCGCGTCCGCGATGGGCGCTATGCGCCGGTGCGGTCTGGCGGCGTCGTCCTGGAACTCAAGTTCACCGATCGTTGCCCGCCGTGGATGCTCGACGCCGTACGCGCCTGCGAACTGCGTCGCAGCTCGTTCTCCAAGTACTGCATTGCAATCGACGCCCTGGTGGACGCGCGCCGAGTGCAGGCCAACTGAACCCACCCCCGTCCCTCCCCCGATGCCAGACCTGCTGCGGCAACTCGGTGACCTGACGGCGTCGGTGCCGACCCTGCCGTCGGTGCTGTTCCAGCTGCTGCTGGCCTTCGTGCTCAGCAAACCGCTCGCGTGGATCTACGTGTGGACCCACCACGGCATGAGCTATTCGCGCTCGTTCGTGCATGCGCTCGTGCTGCTCGCGATGATCGTGACGATCGTCATGCTGGCGATCGGCGACAGCCTCGCGCGCGCCTTCGGTCTCTTCGGCGCCTTGGCGCTGATCCGCTTCCGCACGCCGATCAAGGACAGCCGCGACACGGTGTTCCTCTTCCTGTCGGTCGCGATCGGCATCACGGTCGGGGTGCAGAACACGATGCTCGCCATCGTCGGCACCGCGGTGACGCTGCTCGTGGCGCTCTACCTGTTCGGCGTGCGCTTCGGCGAACGCCTGGACCACGACGGCGTGCTTCGCTTCTCGTTGCCGGCACTGGGCGAACAGGACGAACTGCTGCGCCGGGTCTTGCGCCACTACTGTCATCACTTCGCCCTGCAGAGCCTGCGTGATTCGCGCCACGAGGGGTCGCTCGACTTCTCCTACCTGTTACGCCTGCACGAGCCCGAGGCGCACCATGCCCTCGTGACCGACGTGCGCGCGATCCCAGGGGCCGCCGACGTGAGCCTGCTCGTCCAGAACGAGCACGAGGAAGTCTGATGACCGACTGGGCCCCGAGCCGAAAGCGACCTGGTTTCGTGCACCGCCTCGCCGGCGCTCTGCATCGTCTGCTGCCAGGTGGCGTCTGGCTCGGCGCCATCGGTGCCTTGATCTGGCTCGGCACCTTCGCACAGGCCCCGGGACCGATCGCCGGTCTCGTCGATGCCGCCCAGAGCACCGTGACGAGCCCCGTGGCCGGCCGTGTCACCGCGATCCTCGTCACGCTGCACCAGGAAGTCGAGCGGGACCAGGTCGTCGCCCGGCTCGACGACAGCGACGTGCGCCTGCGCTTGACCCAGGCAACCTACGAACTCGAGCGCTTGCGCGCCGATCTTGTGCGCGAGGAGGCAGACCGCACGCAGCAGGCGCGCACGACCGATGCCGAACACGGCCTCGACGCCGGCGTCGAACAGCGTCGCCTCGTCAGCGCCGCGGAAGCCGCCCAACTCGCCGCGCTGTCGATGCGCACGCAGCTCGAAGAGGCGCGCGTGCGGGTCTCCGGGGCGACGATCGAGGCCGAGCGCCTCTCCACCCTCGCCCAGCAGGGCATGGTGGGCGAACCCGAACTCGTGCGTGCCCGCACCGAACGGGACGCACTGCAGAAGCGCATCAGCGAGCTGGAGGCGTTGCGTGCCGAAGAGATCGCGCGCGTCGAGGCGGCGAACCAACGCCTGCGCGAGTTCGCGCCCGCTGGCCCGACCATTCCATCCATCGAGGCAGCGCTGGTCCCCATGCGCTGGCGGCTCAAGACGCAAGAGGCCGTGCTCGAGCGCATCGTCGAAGACACCAGGCTGTTGACGCTGAGAGCCCCGATCCGCGGCCGCATCGCCTGCGTCTCGGCGGAGGCCGGCGAATGGGCCGCTGCTGGCCGTTCCCTCGTCACCATCGTCGACGCGACGCCGCGACGCATCCTCGCCTACGTGCCAGAAGCCGTGCGCAGCCAGCTCGGTACGGTGCAGTCGGTGCGGGTGATGCGCTGCGACGCGTCGCACCTCGGCACGACGTCGGTGCAGAGCATCTCGCCGTCGGTCGTGCGCGTGCCCGAACGACTGTGGCGCGACCCGCGGCAGGAGGAGTGGGCCTACGAAGTCGTCGTCGCGGCGACCGGGCTCGAGCGGCCGGGCGAACGCGTGCAGCTCACGCTGTCGCGCTAGTCCGGGTCAGGCGAAGCCGACCTGCTCTTCGCCGGCGACGCGCTTCTGTGTCGCCAGGTCCGGCTTGTCGGCCCCGGCCAAAACGACCGCCCCTTCCTGGAAACTGTCGACCTCCTGCAGCGACACGGCGATGCGGGAGCTGACGCCGCGGCGCTGCATCGTGATGCCGTAGAGCACCTGGCAGTCGGCCATCGTGCGCTTGTGGTGCGTGACGATGCAGAACTGTGTCTGCGCGGTGAAATCGCGCAGCACGCGCAGGAAGCGCTCGACGTTCGTCTCGTCGAGCGCGGCGTCGACTTCGTCGAGGATGCAGAAGGGGCTCGGCCGCACCTTGAACAGCGCGAACAGGATCGCCACGGCCGTCAGCGAACGCTCGCCACCCGACAGCAGGTTGATCGACTGCAATTGCTTGCCCGGCGGCTGGGCCACGATCTCGATGCCCGCTTCGAGCAGGTCTTCACTCTTCCCGGGCGACTCGAACGAGAGGAACATGTCGGCCTTGCCGCCCTGGAAGAGCTTGCGGAAGAGCTCCTGGAAGTTCTTGCGGGCCTCGTGGAACGTCTGCTCGAAGAGCAGCTTCGACTCGGTCTCGAGCTTCCTCAGCGTCTCCATGAGGGAACGTCGCGCTTCCTTGAGATCGGCGACCTCGTGTTCGAGCGTCGAGAACTGGCCCTCTTCGGTATCGAGTTCCTGCACGGCGTCGAGGTTGACGCCACCGAGCCGGTCCTTCTGGCTCTGCAGGACCAGGACCTCCTTCTTCGCCTCGCCGACATCGAACTTCGCCTGCTCCCAGCGGCGCTGCAGGCCGTACCACGCAACCACCATGGCCGGTGGCAACGGCGGTCCCTGCAGTTCGTCGACGAGACCGGCTGGCGCCACCGGACCGTAGCAGTCGATCTGGCTCTCGAGACCGATGCCCACGACTTCGCCGAGGCACCGGCGCAGTTCGATGCCGGAGTCTTCGCGCAGGCGATCCTCGAGCCGGCCGAAGCGATGTTCGATGTCGGCGATCAGCAGACGCGTCTGGGTCAGCGACTCACCGGCACGCGCACGGCGGTCGTCCCACGCCTGGAGCTCCTCCTGCACGGCCCGGCGTTCCTGCCGGCTGCTGTCGACGGCCGCTTGTCGTTCCTGTTTCCCGGACGCCAAGGCGGCGAGGTGGCTGTCGAGTGCCGCCGCGAGTTCCGCCAGCCGCTCCTGCTCGGCGAGTGCCTGCGCCCGATCGTCTTCGGCATCGTGTTGCCGGTCCGCGAGTTCCTGCAAGGCTCGCTCGAAGTCGCGCACGGCGTCTTCGTGCAGGCGAATCGATCGCATGAGGCCCTCGCGCGCTTCCCCGCTCTGGACTTGCCGGATGCGCAGGTCCTGCTCGGCACGCTGCTGCGCCTGGGCGGCACCCTCGGCTTCGCCGATACGGTGGCCGCTGGCCTGCTCTTCGGCCTGGGCGCAGGCCTCGCTGCGCGACAGCAGGAACTGGTCGAACAGGCACGCCCCGAGCTGACCGAGCGCACCACAACGCGCGCGCGACAGGTCGGCCCCTTCGTGCGCGAGCTCGGCG
>JAYUCN010000306.1:0-5127 GCA_043740335.1 Planctomycetota bacterium | reverse complement strand
TCGTGATGAACCTCATCACCAACGCTTCGGATGCGCTCGGCAAGGAAGCCGGTGTCGTGATCCTTCGCACGGGCAAGCGCCGCCTGGAAGGTACCGCGCTGGTGTCGCGCTTCGTCGATGCGCGCCTGCCGGCCGGCGAGTACGCCTTCCTGGAGGTGGAAGACTCCGGCTGCGGCATGGACGAGGTGACGGTGCTGCGGATCTTCGACCCGTTCTTCACGACCAAGTTCACGGGCCGGGGTCTCGGTCTCGCGGCCGTGCTCGGTATCGTGCGTGGGCACGGCGGCACGCTCCAGGTCGACACCAAGCCCGGCCGTGGCACGCGCTTCACGGTGATCCTGCCGGTTGCCGGCACCGGCGCCGTCGAGCAGCCGGCGAAGACCAAGGTGGCGGCTGGCGAACGATCGACGGGCACCGTGCTGCTCATCGACGACGAGGCCGACGTCCGTCACGTGGCGCGCGCCATCCTCGAGCGCGCCGGCTTCACGGTGATCGAAGCGGCCGATGGCGAGCATGGGCTCGTCGAGTTCGACGCGCGGTTGGCTCGTCCGGATGTAGTGCTGGTCGACCTCGTCATGCCCCGCGCGGACGGGTGGGAGGTCTTGCAGCGCATCCGTCGCATCGACCCTGATGTGCCGGTCGTGCTCATGAGCGGCTACACGGATGCCGTCATCCCACCGATCGAAGCCGGCATGCGGGCGCCGCGGTTCCTGCCCAAGCCGTTCGGACCGGACGACCTGCTCACCGCGGTGCACGCCGCGATCCGATGCGAGTGAGGCCAGCCGCCGCGTCGGTCACGCGGGCGGGCTGTCGTCGGCTGCCGCGAGCACGGCGCTGAGGCGCGCCAGGCCGCGCGAGAGGATCTTGCGCACGGCGACCTCGGTCTTGTCGAGGCGCTGGGCGATGTCTCTGTGCGACAGACCCAGCAGGCGCGACCAGGTGACGACATCGCGCTGCTCGGGCGACAGCGCATCGAACGCACTCTCGACGGCGGCGAGTTCTTCGCGCACGCTGGCGTGCCGGCTCGGGGTCAGACCGAGTCCCGCCAGTTCCTCGGGTAGGGTGGTTTCGCGCCGGCTGCTGCGTTTGTCGGCGCGCCAGTGATCGAGGTGTTTGACCACCTTGCGATGGGCCGTGGTGAACAACCACTCGCGAAACCCGTTCTCGCCGCCGTGCTGGAAGCGGTCGGCATGCTGGAGCACCTCGCGGGCGACGGACTGCACGATGTCGCAGCTCTCCTCCTTGGCGCGCAGCTCGCCCCCCATGCGCAGCCGCACAAATGCCCGCAGGGACGGCAGGTAGCGCGCGACCAGCGCCTCGACCTCGCTCGCGGGTGGGTTGTCCATGTCGCGGGATCCTATCTGACCCGGCACAATCCGTCGTCGAGCGGAGTCACGGTGGCCCTCGGTGCCGGATTGCCTATCGGTCATCACCTTCTGTCGGTGTACCCCCGGCCCGTGCAGCATGGCCGGCGATTAGGCTCGACGCCTTGGACCTGCCCCAACCTTCCCCCGCCCATCAGGCCGAAGACGTGTTCGCCGAGTTCCTCGAACGGATCGAGGGAGACGAGCCCGTCGACTTCGAGGCACTCTGTGCCGAACATCGGGCGCTGGCCCCTGCCCTGCGCCGCTTGCACGTGCGTTGGCAGGCGATGACGAGCGCCTTCGGCGAGTTGTCCACGAGCACCGGAACGCCTGCGACCGCAGCTTCGTCGCCGTCGATCGAGGCGTTGATGACGCGGCTCGGGGGGCGCGGCGCGCGCATGGCACGTTATGCGATCGGACCGGAGATCGCGCGCGGGGCGATGGGCCGCGTCGTGCAGGCCTGGGACGAAGAACTGCGCCGCGAAGTGGCGCTCAAGATCCATCGCGGCAGTGGCGCCGACGTGCGCATGCGTCGGCGCTTCCTCGAGGAAGCGCAGATCGCCGCCCAGCTCGACCACCCGGGCATCGTCCCGATCCACGAACTCGGCCTCGACGAGGCCGGTCGGCCGTTCTTCAGCATGCAACTCGTGCGCGGTCGCGACCTCGGCGCGATCCTCGCGTTGGTGCGCGAGGGCAAGGAGGATTGGTCGCGCACGCGCGTGCTGCACGTGCTGCTGCGCGTGTGCGAGGCGATGGCCTTCGCGCACAGCAAGGGCGTCGTGCACCGCGACCTCAAGCCGGCGAACATCATGGTCGGTCGCTTCGGCGAGACCTACGTGATGGACTGGGGCCTCGCGCACGTGGCGGGAGCCGGAGAGCACAGCGATGACCACGGCGACGTCGACACGCTGCGCGGGCAGATCGAAGGCGAGGACGACGTGTCGCCGCTGCTCACGCACCATGGCGACGTGATCGGGACGCCCGCCTACATGGCGCCGGAACAGGCCACCGGCACGAGCGCCGCCGCGGATCCTGCCGTCGACATCTACGCGCTCGGCGCGATCCTCTACCACCTGCTCGCCGGACACATGCCGTACGGAGAGTCGGGCACGCCCGGCGTCGACGCGCTGCTTCAGCGGGTGCGCAGTTTGCCGCCGCCGCCCCTCGGTTACGAGGCCACGCCCGAGTTGCGCGCGATCTGTGAACGGGCGATGGCTCGTGAACCGCGCGACCGGTATCCGGACATCGCGGCGCTTGGCGAAGACCTGCGCGCCTTCCTCGAGGTGCGCACGGTGCGCGCCTACGCCACCGGCCGCTTCGCCGACCTGCGCAAGTGGATCGCCCGCAACCGCGCGCTCACCGCTACCTTCCTCGCCTTCCTGCTTGCGCTCACGTCGGGTGCGATCGCCGTGACGGCGTTCTGGCTGCGGGCGGAGAGCGACCGCGAGCGTGCCGACGCGGGTGCCGTACGACTGCAGACGGAACTGGATCGCAGCGCCTTCCGCAGCGCGCGCCAGGCGCTGCAGCTCGATGACTCGGCCGAAGCCGGTGACGCCCTGTGGCGTGCCCACTTCGCCGGACGCATGCCGCGGGCGACGGCCTGGGCGCTCGCCGAGCTCACGGAACACGACCCGTATCTCCTCACGCTGCCGATCCACGAGGACTATCGCCCGGTGGCGTTCGCCAAGGGTGTCGGTGCCGTGCTCGTCGGCGGCGCCGACGGCCGGCTGCAGGTACGCGACGGCGACACGCTCGCCGTGCGGTGCGAACTCGGCGTCGTCGGGCCATCGATCACGAGCGTCGCCGCCGGGCCCGATCGCAAGTGGGCGCTCGCCGGCAACGCCAAGGGCGAGTTGCTCGTGTGGGATCTAGAGCAGCAACGGGAGCTGCGGCGCGTCATGGCCCACACCGACAATCTGCGCTGCATCGCGATGGGCCAGGGCGACACCTTTGCCACGGGTGGCGGCGACGGTCGCGTGCTCTGGTGGTCCGGCCCAGCTGCCGAGCCTCGCCGCCTGCTGCAGCACGATGACAGGATCTGTTCGCTCGTGGTGACGCCCGAGAACGACGGCGCGATGGCCGGCGACATCGCCGGGACCATCAGCGGTCGTGCGCTCGACGACAGTTGGAAACTGAAGTTCCGCGTCGGCGGCCAGGTGACGGCGCTGGCCTGCGGCAGCAGATCGAGCGAACTCTGGGTCGGCAGCACCGACCACTTGCTGCGCTTCTACGACTTCTCCGACAACCAGCGCAACCGGTCGCAGCCGACACGCAACGGCACCTGTCGGGAACTGGCGCGCGACACCGACGGTTCCATGTTCGCCGGCGGCTGGTGGCGTACGGATCGCGTCGCGGCAGACGGTTCGTCGAGGCCGGCGGCGGCGCTGCGCGGTATCTCGCGCTTCGCCTTCGATGCCGACCGCCGCCTGCTGCTCACCTCCGGTGCCACGTGCGGTCTCGGTTTCGTCGACGTGTCGACGCGCGATCGCCGTCACATCGCGGGTGGCACGTCCGTGGCCCTGTCGCACGACGGGCGTCGCTTCGCCACGGTGATCGACAACCGGGTCGTCGTGTCCGACGTCGACAGCGACGCTGTCGTCTGCCGGCTGGAGGAGGGTCGAACGGGCTGGCTGCGCCTCGACCCGACCGGCGCTCTCGTCATGGTGATGTCGGGTCGCGAAGGCCACGTCTTCGAGACCGACACCGGCAAGCTCCGCTTCACGACCAGTGGCCCGGCCGACAACCCGTTCGGCGGTGCGTGCGACTTCTCGCCCGATGGCCAGGAGCTCGCGGTGTGCACCGGCGCTGATCGCATCCGCCGCGTGCGCTGCCGCGACGGCCACCAGCTCGCCGACTACGCGTTCCCCGGCCTCCGCACGATCCACGTCGTCTACTCGCCCGATGGTGCGCGGGTGGCCGCGATCGGCAGGGACGATGGCGTCGTTCGGATCTGGCACCTCGCCGACGGCCGGCGCGAAGACATCGAGTTCGACCGGCTCCTGCCAACCGGCGTGCAGGTGTCCCTGTCGGCGGTCGCACTCTCGCCGGACGGCGAGCGCATCGCGGTCGGTACCTGGCACGGCGGCATCGTCGTGCGCGAGCGGGACGGTCGCACGACCTCGATCCCGGCCCACGCCGGCACGATCTGGAGTCTCCAGTTCGTCGCCAACGATCCTGGTCTGCTGGTTTCTTCCGGTGGTTCCTCGGGCATCTCCTTCTGGGACCTCGACACCAACGAATGCTGCTACCAGACGGTGCGCGACGTGGCCGGGCAGGTGCAGGTCAGCAACGACGGTCGCACGCTCGCGTGCCAGTTGACCGATGGCGTGCTGCTGCTCGACCTCTCCTACCGCGAGCGCCACATCGCCGGCAACCTCGCCTACCATCTCGAGCGGCAACGCGGCAGGGTGGCGATCCCGCCTGCGCGCGAACAAGAGCTGCACGCCTGGGCCGCGAAGGTGCTGGCACAGCCCTGGCCGCGCTGGGAGTCGCGGCGGTAGCGACGCCGGACCCCGTCGCCTACTTGCCCAAGAGCCAGCCGTCGCGCACGCGCCGTTGCGGCTCGGTCGGCTGCTCGACGAAGCGCAGCGTCGGCGTCATGCGCGTGCGCTCGCGCAGGGCCACCTCGACCTGCTCGGTCTTGCCGTCGCGCAGCAACTCGACCTGCACCTTGTCGCCGGGCTTGCGGTCGCGCACGAACACCGCCGGCTGCGCGTTGCGCTCGCCGCCCAGTGCGGTGATGACGTCACCGACCCGCACTTCG
>JAYUCN010000305.1:0-2092 GCA_043740335.1 Planctomycetota bacterium | reverse complement strand
CCTGCCGGCCAGCCCGCACCCGACCAGCGGACTGCAAGCGATCGAAGACGCAGTCCACCAGCGCCTGCGGCAGGGTCTTGCTGGTGCGCAAGGCGGTGCGCTTGATCGAAGCCGCTGCAGGACGGGCGTGCAACATGCGCTCGACGGACTGCAGCAGTTCCTGCTCGCCCGCCTCCACGCAGCGGCGCAGGAACGCGCGCATGGCCTTCTTGTGCAACTCGACCTGCGGCATCGTCGCCACCACGTCGAGCACCTTGGTCTCCTGCGTCTCCAGGGCCTGCGCCAGATCGTCGACCGTGCGGCCGTCGGGGCCAGCCTGCTCGAGTTCGTGTTCGATGCGGGCCTCCGGGCGATCGCCGGCAGCCAGGATGCCGGCGAGTTCGGTGCCGAGGTCCTTGCGCCGGTACCTGCCCGAATGCTGCAAGCGGAGCACCTTGCCGCCACCGATCGTCACCGCGGGATTCTGCAGGCGCAGCAGGAAGTGGTCGTTGTGGGCACAGCAGACGTCCTCGTCGAGTTCGAGGCGCGCCGCGATCGTCTCGCCGGGCCCCACCGAATCGCGATCGAGCAACAACAACTGCCCGCGCAGTTCGATGGTGCCGGTGTGGAACCGGATCGGCGCGCGATGGGCGAGCAAGGGCGCGCGCAGCGTGAGGGTCAGATCGATGTCGACGGCGTCACCGACGAAGAACGCCCCCGGCTCGCCGACGACCATGCCACGATGCACCCCCGATTCGCGCGCGTCGGGCACCGACAACGCGGTGCTGTGGCCAGCCACGGCTTCCTCCACCTTGCCGCCGTACGCGTGGATGCCACGCACCTTGACGCGCTGGCCCAGCGGCAGGATCTCGACTTCGGCGCCCTGCTGCAGAGCCCCGCTCATCGGAATGCCCGTCACCACGGTGCCGATGCCCGGCAGCGAGAATACGCGTTGGATCGGCATGCGGAACGGGCCACGACTCTGCCGCGGCTCGACCCCCAGCGCCAACGCTTCGAGTTTCTGCTTGAGCTCAGGGATGCCATCGCCCGTGATCGAACTGACGCGCACGACCTCGGCGGACGCCAGCACCGTGCCGCGCACGAGCCTCTTCACCTCCTCCTCGGCCATGTCGGCGAGGGCCTGGTCGACCATGTCGATCTTCGTCATCACGATGAGGCCACCGCGCACAGAGAGCAGATCGAGGATGTCGACGTGTTCGATGGTCTGCGGCATCACCCCGTCGTCGGCGGCGACCACGAGCATGGCGAGATCGATGCCCGTGCACCCGGCCACCATGTTGCGCACGAACCGCTCGTGACCGGGCACGTCGACGAGGCCGAGCCAACGGCCATCGGCGAGACGCAAGCGCGCGAAGCCAAGGTCGATCGTGAGGCCGCGTTCCTTCTCCTCCTTCAGGCGGTCCGGATCGATGCCCGTGAGTGCCTTGACGAGGCTGCTCTTGCCGTGGTCGATGTGCCCGGCAGTACCGACGACGACGGGGTGGATCGAGCGGGCCATGCGCGTCAGCGCTTCCGGGCGGCGATCCTGCGCCCACGATCACATGCCGGCATCGGATTCGTTCCCGTCACGCTAGCGGGTCCCCATGTAGAGGATGCGCTGACACGAACCACATCTCACGACCACGGACTTGCCCAGCAGACGCGCGGTGTCGTTGATCGTGATCTTGTTGCAGCAGCCCTGGCAGTAGCTCTTCTCCACCGGGCAGACACCGATGCGATCGCGGGTCTTGAACAAGCCGTCGTATTCGCGCAGCAGGTCCTCGGGAATGCCCTCGCTCATCGCCTTGCGGCGTTCGCGCACCGCCGCGATCGCACCGGCGCGGGACGAACGCAGCTTGTCGGCCTCGGCCAGGAAGCCGTCCATGGTCTTCTGTTCCTCGTCGTACGCTGCCTGCGAGGTGGCCACCTCGCCGCGCTGGACTTCGACGGACTCGAGCAGCTTGAGGCACTCCTCCTGCGTCACGTCGCGGTCCTTGCGCACGGCCTCGATCTGGAACAGGGTCGCCTGATACTCGGCGTTGTTCCTCACCACGTTGAGTCGCTCGTTGAGGCGCTTGATCTCGTCGTCGTTGCCGCGAATCGCCTTGTCGAG
>JAYUCN010000304.1:0-12565 GCA_043740335.1 Planctomycetota bacterium | reverse complement strand
CCGCTCGGCATCGATGCGCCGAAGCCCGTGCTGTCGTGGCGGCTCGTGGCAGCCGGCAGCAGGACGCGCGGGCTGCAGCAGACCGCGTATCAGGTGCGCGTCGCCAGCACCGCTGAGCTGCTCGGCAAGGACACGGCGGATCTGTGGGACAGCAAGCAGGTCGCCAGCCCAGCCACTGCCGACATCGAGTACGAAGGCCAGCCGCTGACCTCGGGCCAGCGCTGCTGGTGGCAAGTGCGCGCGTGGGATCAGGACGGCGTGCCTGGGCCGTGGAGCGCCACCGCGTCGTGGGGCATGGGCCTGTTGTCGCCGAGTGACTGGCAGGCGCAGTGGATCGGCGACGACGCGCCGCTCGATGCGCGCGATCGCGGCCCGGATCTCGACGGCGCGACCTGGCTGTGGGCCAACGACGAGGCTGGCAAGCCGCTGCAGGGCGAACTGCACTTCCGCGGCCACTGGGCGCTGCCGGCGAAGTGGGACCGCGCCAGGCTGTTCGTCACCGGCGACAACACGTTCGAGCTGTGGCTCAACGGTGCTTTGGTCGGCAAGAGCGACGGCCACGACGAGTCCTGGCGGCGCGCCGTCGCGTTCGACGTGACCAAGGCGCTGCAGCCGGGCGACAACGTCGTCGCCGCGGTGGTTGCCAACCGCGACGGACCCGGCGGCCTGATCGCGAAGCTCGTGGTCGAGACCGGTGACACGCAGCAGGTGTTCACCACCGAGCCCGGCTGGCGGCAGACGGCGAAGGCCGCGGACGGCTGGCAGCAGCCGAAGTTCGACGATGCCGCGTGGTCGAAGCTGGTCGACGCGGGCAAGTACGGCGCCGGCCCGTGGGGGCGCCTCGAGTCGGGGCAACTGTTCCTGCCGCCGCCGCGCGTGCTGAGCAAGTCGTTCATGGCGACCGCGGCGCCGGTGCGCGCGACGCTCTACGCGTCGGCACTGGGCCTCTACGAGATCGAACTCAACGGCAAGAAGGTCGGCGACGCGTTCTTCACGCCCGGCTGGACCGACTACGAGCAGCGCGTCTACTACCAGGCCTACGACGTGACCGCGGCGGTGCACGCGGGCGCCAACCAGCTGCAGGCGCTGCTCGCCGACGGCTGGCACTCGGGCTACGTTGGCTACGGCTTGAAGCGCGACCACTACGGCGAGCACACGCGCCTGCTCGCGCAGCTGGTGCTCGAAGCCGCGGACGGCACCAGGCAGATCGTCGCCACCGACGGCAGCTGGACCGCGACCACGGGCTCGACCCGTGAGGCCGACTTCCTGATGGGCGAGACCTGCGACATGACGTTCGCGCCGCCGGCGCCGAAGCCGGTGGTGGTGTCGACGTCCAAGGCGGTGCTGCAGAGCCATCCCGGCGAAGCCGTGCGCGTGATCGAGGAGCGCAAGCCGTGCTCGATCAAGCAGTGCGGCGACGATGTCTACGTCTGCGATCTCGGCCAGAACATCGCCGGCTTCGTGCGGCTGCAGCTGCAGGGCAAGCGCGGGCAGAAGATCACGCTGCGCTTCGCCGAGCGGCGGAACCCCGACGGCACCGTCTACACGCAGAACCTGCGGCAGGCGCGCTGCGTCGACACCTACGTCTGTGCTGGCACCGGCGTCGAGATCTGGCAGCCGCGCTTCACCTTCCACGGCTTCCAGTACGTCGAAGTGAAGGGCCTTGGCCAGGCGCCGACTCCGGACACGATCACCGGGGTCGCCGTCAGCAGCGACACGCCGATGCTCGGCGACTTCCAGTGCTCGGAGCCAATGGTCGACCAGCTGGTCAGCAACATCCGCTGGACACAGCGCATGAACTTCATCGACATCCCGACCGACTGCCCGCAGCGTGACGAACGGCTCGGCTGGACCGGCGACGCGCAGGCCTACATCCGTACCGCCACCTGCCTCGCCGACACGCAGGCGTTCTACGGCAAGTGGCTCGTCGACCTGACCGACGCGCAGCGTGCCGACGGCCAGTTCCCGATGGTGGCGCCGCTGAAAGTCGCCGGCGGCGACGGTGGGCCGGCCTGGGCCGACGCCGGCGTCATCTGCCCGTGGAACGTCTACGAGGTCTACGGCGACCGTCGCCTGCTGGCGCGCCAGTATCCATCGATGGTGCGCTTCGTCGAGTTCTGTCGCGATCGCTGCAGCAAGGAGCTGGCGCCGCCCGCCAGGTTCCACTGCTTTGGCGACTGGCTGAACATCGACGACGAGACGCCGCACGCAGTGATCTTCACCGCCTACTTCGCGCACAGTACGCAGCTCGTGGCGCGCAGCGCCGCAGCGCTCGGCAAGATGGACGACGCGCGCAAGTTCGACGAATTGGCGGCGCGCGCGCGCGCGTACTTCGAGCAGACCTGCGTCGAACCCGACGGCCAGCTGCGCGGCCACAGCCAGACCGCGTACGTGCTGGCGCTGGCGTTCGACCTGCTGTCACCGTTGCACCGCGCGCAGGCCGCGCAGCACCTGGTCGCGCACCTGCAGGCGCGCAAATGGCACCTCGCCACCGGCTTCGTCGGCACCAAGGACCTGATGCTGGTGCTCGACAAGATCGGCCGCAACGACGTCGCCTATCGCCTGCTCGCCAACACCGACTTCCCGAGCTGGGGTTTCTGCATCGTGCACGGCGCGACCTCGATCTGGGAGCGCTGGAACGGCTGGACGCCGGAAAAGGGCTTCAACGATCCCGGCATGAACTCGTTCGCGCACTACGCGTTCGGCGCGGTCGGTGAATGGCTGTTCGAGGTGCCCGGCGGCATCCGCACCGACGGCCCCGGCTATCGCCGCATCGTCATCGCGCCGCAACCCGGTGGCGCGCTGACCTGGGTCCGGGTGCGCCAGCCGACCGTGCACGGCGAAGTCGCCGCGGCGTGGAAGCTCGACGGCGAACGCGTGCTGCTCGACGTGACCGTGCCTCCGAACACCACCGCGCTGGTGCGTGCGCCGACTGCGGACCCGGCGAGCATCACCGTCGACGGGGTGCCGGCCGCGCAGGCCGCGGGCGTACAGGTGCGCGACGGCGGCGTCTGCGAAGTCGGCTCCGGCCAGTGGTCGTTCGCGGCGCAGCGGCGCTGACCTTCAGGCGCGGCGCGGCCGGAACTCGCGCTCGACGAACGGCGCCAGGGCCGCGCGCGCCGCAACGAGGTCGGCGAACGCACCGTCGGCGATCGCCTGCACGAGCACGTTGCCGAGTGCGGTCGCTTCGACCGGACCGGCTTTGACCGGCAGGCCGGTGAGGTCCGCGGTCAGCTGCGCCTGGACGTGGTTGCGGCTGCCACCGCCTGTGATGTGCACACCTTCGACGCGGCGGCCGGTCAGTTCGCCGAGCCAGCCCGTGATCTCGGCGTAACGCTGCGCCAGCGAGGTCAGCACCACGTGGCAGAGCTCGACCGGATCGTCGGTCGGAGGCGCACCGCGTTCGCGCAGCTGCGCAGCGATCGCCGCCGGCATGTCGGGCGGATGCAGCAAGCGCGGATCGTCGGGATCGATGCAGACCGTGGCCGCTCGCCGCGGCAACAGCGCTCGCTCGACGTCGGCCCAGGCCGGCGCGCGGCCCTGCTCGCGCCAGCGTTTGCTGCACGAGTCGAGCAGCCAGAGGCCCATCACGTTCTTGAGCAGCCGGTTGGTGCCGAACACGCCGGCTTCGTTGGTGACGTTGTGCTGCAGCGCCGCTTTGCCGAGCACGACCTCGCGCGTTTCGACGCCGAGCAGTGACCAGGTGCCCGACGACAGGAACGCCCAGCCCGGTGTGAGCGGCGTGCCGGCGACCGCGCTGGCCGTGTCGTGCGTGCCGGGTGCAGTCACGGCGAGCCGCGGCAGGCCGATGCGCGCGGCGAGTTCGGGGAGCAGCGTGCCGAGCCGCGTGCCGGCGGGAACCAGCGGCGGCATGACCGCGGCCGGCACCGCGAGGCGCGCCAGCAGGTCGCGATCCCAGGTGCGTGTGGTCGCGCTCAGCAATTGCGTGGTGCTGGCGTTCGTGAGTTCGCTCTTCGTGCTGCCACACAGCCAGTGGTGCACGAGGTCGGGGATCAGCAACAACCGCCGCGCCGGCGTCGGCCACTCGCCCGCGCGCACCTGCGCGAACAGCTGCGCGCTGGTGTTGATCGGCATGCACTGGATGCCGGTGCGTTCGTACAGCTCGGCGCGCGGCACCGCTGCGAACAGCGGCCCGAACACACCATCGGTCCGGCTGTCGCGGTAGCAGACCGGATCGGCGAGCAGGCGGCCGTCGCCGTCGAGCAGGCCGTAGTCGACGCCCCACGCATCGACGCCGACGCTGCGGATCGCGGCCACGGGCACGATCGTCTGGCGCGCGGCGGCGGTGAGGCCGCGTTCGAGTTCGCGCCGCAGCGCTGCGAACGACCAGCGATCGTGGCCGTCGTGGTGGTGCGCCTCCTGCGCGAAGCGGTGCAGTTCGTGCAGCGCCAGCGCGCCCTCTTGCAGATGGCCGAGCATGACGCGGCCGCTGCCAGCGCCGAGGTCGATCGCGAGGTAGGCGCGCTCGGACACCTCGGGCCTCACACGATGCCGGAGCCGGAGCCGCCGCTGACCGGCCGCTCCTTGGCCTTGGCCGCGCGGTAGCCGCTCGCGCGGAATGCGGCGATCGGTTCGATCGCGCCGCCCTGGCGCCGGCGCGCCATCGCCAGGATCGGCGACACGTCGCACTGGAACGCCTGCTTGAGCAACCGGTGCGCAGCGAGCGCGTCGTTGCGCTGCTGGCACTCGGCGAGGGCGGCGCGATCGACCAGCAGCGCCTGCGCGAACGCACGCTGCACCTCGCCAGCGCTGTTCATCAGCGACTCGATCGGATCGGTCACGTTGTGACTCTGGTCGAGCATGTAGGCCGGCGCGAACGAAGGGTCGCGCGCCGCTGCGTCGGCCAGCTCGTGGAACACGAGGAACAACTGGAACGGATTGATCGAGCCGCTGTCGAGGTCGTCGTCGCCGTACTTGCTGTCGTTGAAGTGGAAGCCGCCGAGCTTGCCGAGCTGCACCAGCCGCGCGACGATCATCTCGATGTTGGTGTTGGGCGCGTGGTGGCCGAGGTCGACGAGGCAGCGGCACTGCGGGCCGAGCTGGCTTGCGCACCAGTAGCTCGTGCCCCAGTCGTTGTTGACGGTGGCGTAGAAGGCCGGCTCGTACAGCTTGTGCTCGAGGTACATCACCCAGCCCGCGGGCAGCGACCGGTAGATCGCGCGCAGGCTGTCGAGGTAGCGCTCCAGCGCGCCGCGGTGGTGGACCTGGCCGGGGAAGTTGGCGCCGTCGCCGACCCACACCGTGATCGAGGTGCTGCCGAGCCGCTGGCCGAGCTCGATGACGTGCTGGTTGTGTGCGACGGCCTGCGCGCGCACCGCGGGGTCGGTGTGTGTCAGGCTGCCGAACTTGTAGCTGTGGCGCTGACCCGGTTGGTCCTGGAACGTGTTGCTGTTCATCGCGTCGAACCGCAGGCCGGCGCTGCTCGCCGCGGCCCGCAGTTCTTCGGCATGCTCGGGCTCGTCCCACGGGATGTGCAGCGACACCGCCGGCGTGGCGCGGCACAGCTGCTGGATCGCGCCGCAGTCGGCGACCTTCTCGAAGACGTCGCGCGGCTCGCCGGGCCCCGGAAAGCGCGCGAAGCGGGTGCCGCCGGTGCCGACACCCCACGATGGGATCGCCACCGCGAACTGCTGCACGCGCGCGGTCAGTTGCTCGATGTCGAGGTGCCGGCGCAAGAGCTGCCGGCCAAGGCTCTCGTAGTCGGCGTCGAGCTCGGCGCTGCGCGCGCGGTTGTGGTCGGCCACGAACTGCGCATCGATGCGGAAGGGGTTGGCCATGGCGCGCGCGCTCAGCGGGGGAAGGCCGTGACGTTGCCGGCGTCGACGTTGACGATGTTGCCGGTCGACTTGGCCGAACGGTCGCTGGCGAAGAAGGCGATCGCCTCGGCGACGTCCTCGGGATAGACGCTGCGCTTCAACAGGCTGCGGTCGCGGTAGTGCTGCTCGAGCTGCTGCTGCTCGATGCCGTAGGCGGCGGCGCGCTGCGCACGCCAGTCGCCCGACCAGATGCGCGAACCGCGCAGCACCGCGTCGGGGTTGACGACGTTGCAGCGGATGCCGAGCGGCGCGCCTTCGAGGGCCAGGCAGCGCGCGAGGTGCAGTTCGGCGGCTTTGGCGGTGTTGTAGGCGGCGGCCTGGGTCGACGCGGCCAGCGCGTTCTTGCTGCCGACGAACACGATCGAGCCGCCGAGCCCCTGGCGCTTCATGAGGCGGAAGCCTTCGCGCGCGACCAGGAAGTAGCCGGTCGCCAGCACCGCCACGTTCTGGTTCCACAGTTCGAGCGTGGTGTCCTCGATCGGCGCCGACGAGGCGATGCCGGCGTTGCTGACCAGGATGTCGAGGCCGCCGAAGTGCTTCGCCGTGGCCGCGAATGCGGCCTGCACCGACGCTTCTTGTGTGACGTCGCAGACGACCGTGCCGATCTGGTCGCGGCTGGCCTGCTGTTGCAGTTCGTTCGCGGCGTGCTCGAGCGCCGGGGCGTCGATGTCGGCCAGCATCACCGCCGCACCGTCGGCCAGCAGGCGCGCGGCGGTGGCGCGGCCGATGCCGCCGGCACCGCCGGTGACGAACGCGATGCGGCCGGCCAGCGACTTTGGCGGCGGCAGGCGGCGCAGCTTGGCTTCCTCGAGCGCCCAGTACTCGATCGCGAACGCTTCCGCCTCGGGCAGGCCCACGTACTCGCTGACGTCGCTGGCGCCGCGCATCACCGCGATCGCGTTGCTGTAGAACTCGGCGGCGATGCGTGCGGTCGCCTTGTCGCGCGCGAACGTGAACATGCCGACGCCGGGCGCCAGCAGCACCACCGGATCGGCGTCGCGCAGCGGCGGGGAGTCGGGGCGCTGGCAGCGTTCGTAGTAGGCGGCGTAGTCGGCGCGGTAAGCGGCGAGCCGGGGTGCCAGCCCGTCGAGCAGCGCCGCTTCGGTGGCGGCCGCGGGCAGCAGCATCGGCTTCACCTTGGTGCGCAGGAAGTGGTCGGGGCACGAGGTGCCGGCGGCGGCAAGTTCCTGCGCGCGGCGGCTGCCGGCGAACTCGAGCACGGCGTCGCTGTCGACGAAGTGGCCGACCTTGCACACCTGGCCGGACACCTGGCCACGCAGCACCGGCATCACCGCCGCGGCGAGTGCCGTGCGCAGCTCGGCGAGCAGCGGTGCGGTCGCGACGCCGCCGAAGCCCGCGGGCTTGCGCCGTTGCCGCAGGAACGCTTCGGCCTGCTGGATGATGGCGAGCGTGTTCTCGTAGCAGGCCCGGCTGGTGTCGCCCCAGGTCATCAGGCCGTGGCCGCCGAGCACGACACCGCGGCTCTTCGGGAATTCGCGGCAGTAGCGACCGAGTCGCAGCCCGAGGTCGAATCCCGGGCGCTGCCAGGGCAGCCAGCCGATCGTACCGCCGAAGACCTCGGCGCAGAGCCGTTCGCCGTCGCGCGCGCATGCCAGCGCGATCACGCTGTCGGGGTGCACGTGGTCGACGTGTTGGTGCGGCACGAACGCGTGCAGCGGCGTGTCGATGCTCGCGGGCCGCGGGTTCTGACCGAACGTGCAGTGCGGCAGGCAACCCTGCATCTCGTCCTCGTGCGCCTTGCCGCGGTAGCGCGGCTCCAGCGCCAGCACCCGATCGAGGCAGAGCGTGGCGAAGCCGTCGAGCTGCATCGAGCCGAGGTCGCCGCCCGAGCCTTTGACCCACAACACGATGGTCTCCGCGCCGGTCAGCGGATCGCGACCCGCGAGCTTGGCCGACGTATTGCCGCCGGCGAAGTTGGTGACGCGCAGATCGGCGCCGAGCAGGTTGGAGCGGTAGAGCAACAGCAGCTCCGGCGTGAAGGCCTGGCAGAAGCTGTCGTCCCAGCGCGACGCGACGGGAGGGGCGGTCATGGCGCGGCGGATGATACGGCGCGGCCCACGCCGTCATGCTCGCGGTTTGCGTGCTGGCTCGCGTTCGGGGACGTGCCGCGAGGCCGGTCACCCGCCCGGACGCCTGACCTGGCGCACCGGACCGCAGCCGCATCTCCCAACAGGAAACGCGGCTGCGTTGTCCGTTCGCGAGGCGTCAGATCAGTTGCCGCCGAGGAGCAGCTGGAGACCGTTCGACGTGATGCCGTTGAACGGGTTCGGGATGGCCGCGTTCAAGACCAGACCCTGCGTAACCAGCAAGTAGCCTGCGAGCGTCGGGTTGGCGGGGATCCCGAGCATGTTCTGGTACGTCGTGCCCGGCAATACACCGGCCACGATGAGGTCGGGCGACACGTAGCCTTGGCAGCCCGGCATTTGCAAGAAGTTGAGCGGGATGCCCGGATCGAACTTGGTGAAGCCGTAGATGATGGCAGCCACGAGGCTGCCAGTCGGGATCTCAGACACGGTCAAGGTGATCGTCGTGCCGATGACTGGACGGGCGTTCGCGTCGATCTTCAGCCCCACGATTCCGCTGCCGGTCAGGTAACCATTCAGCGTTGACCAGTCGAGCTGCGCGCCGTTGGGCTGACCGCCGCCGGCGCTGAAGCCGACGATCGCGTCGTTGCCCACGCTGCCGCCGTTGCCAAGGCTCGAGCCATAGGCGAGGTTGACAAGACCGCCAGGCAAGAGCTCCATCTGGATGTAGCAGAGCGTGGCCAGCGGGACAAAGGGGGGATCCTGCCAGTTCGGGATGTGGTCCCACGTGATGCGGACGCCGCCGCTCGGGCTCGGATCCTCGTACCAGATGTGGCTAAGGGGGACGGTCGCGTCCAAGTCGCACATGAAGCCCGCGATGACCGGCAGGCCCGCACCGGTCGTGCCCTGGAACGAGGTTGGCGTGAACCCCGAGTTGGCGCCGGTCGACGCGAACGAGGGGTCGGTCGTGAAGCCGAGGTAGATCCTGCCGTTGGAGTTGATGGTGATTTGCGTCGTGGTGGCGGAGGCAGCGTTCGGATAATCGAAAGCGAACGGCAGCGTCCGGTTGGTCGACCCGTCGTCCCAGGGGACGCCGACAGACGAGAAGGCCGTGGGTGGAGTCAACAGCAGGTCGACGCCGTTGGCCGCAGCCGTCACCGCGTCGTAGGGAAAGCTACCGGGGATGATGGTGTAGGTGCCGCCGGTAGGGCCCGGCTGGTAGATCATCGTCCAATTCGTGTTGACGAGGTCGATCGGGCTGGCACCCGGGAAGAGCTCATGGGCCATGCGCGGCTGGTCGTAGCAGCCGATGCCGTACGTGGACTTCGAGGCGAATCCGCCAACACCGCAGTTGGGGTTCGGGCCAACCGCGTAGTAGAGGTTGGTGTTGAAGACGCGCGGGGCGGCGCCCGGCGCGAAGGGGTATGTCACGCCAACACCCTGCAAGATTGCGAGGTCGGCGTTCGACGCGGCGACCGCGCCCACCGCAGTGCCGATGGTGTAGTTGATCGCCGCGCCGTTGGTGACGGTCACGTAGAAGCCCTGGGTGGCGCCCGAGGGGATGTACTCGCAGACCGAGATCGGCAGGAGGGTCGGGACGTTCACGCCGTTGCTGACGACGCCGGTGGCACTGCCCACCAGCGTCCAGTTGCCAGGGATGCTGCCGCTCGGGGTGAACGGGCCAGGAATGGTCAGCTTGTAGACCGCCATGTCCCAGGTGCCGGGGTCGATGTTGACGTCGAAGAAGCCGATCGTCACGCCGGCAGCGTTGCTGGCCACGATGTCGAACATGTTGCCCGAATTGCCATTGGCGGCGAGGAAGTTCGTGGTCAACGGCGACTGCGCCGTCAAGGCGGCGGCGGAAAGAGCAAGAGCAGACGCGAGCGGACGAAGTATGCGCATGGGTTTTGTGGTTGGGTGGTTGGGACTTTGAACGAGGGCTAGCTTCCGGAAGATCTTGAGGGGGTCCGCTTCGACCCGGGCAAATGGAACCAAGTCCGGAACTTGGACCAGGGCAAAATGGGAACCGAGACTGGAAGGCTAGTCAAGGGAGGGGGGGGGCGAAGGTGGGGCGAAGGCACGGCGGTAGCCGTGGGCCGAGCTGCTGGTGCCGCGGCCGCGTCGGCATCTGGTGACGTATCACGGCGTGCTGGCGCCAGCGGCTGGGATCCGGCCGTGGGCGGTGCCGCGATCGCCGTTCCGCAGGATCTGGTAGTTCTGGCCGGCATGGCCGCCGAACGGCTCGCGGATGTTGTAGTACGACAGAGCGGGGACGAACCCGAAGACGCGATCCGCGCCGGTGAGCGCGATCGCCACCGAAGTCGGTGAGCGCTGTCGGCGCGCGGGATCCCGTTCGAGACAGGAGAGGAAGGACGGCAGGGCGTGGGCCAAACAAGACTCCCATCCCAGTGCGGCCGTCGCTCGTCGTGCCGCTCACACGCGAGCCCCGAGTGCGCGCGAACGCTGCCGACCGACAGGGGGTCACGCACCAGCCCGCAGCGCCTCCCCCTAGCGAGGCTTGCCGACAAACTGATCGATGAGGATCGGGTTGCCGTCCGGATCGACGAGCATCAGGCTCGCCGGTCCCGTCGACGCCGGATCGGCCTCGGTCGTGAGAGTGAGTCCGCTCTTCTTGAGACGGTCCTGGAGTTCGCGCACGTCGGTGAACTTCGCGACGTCGGTCGCCTGCTGCGTCCAACCTGGATTGAAGGTCAGGATGTTGCGCGGGAACATGCCCTGGAAGAGGCCGATCACATGATCGCCGTTCCGCAGGACCTGCCAGTTCTGTGCAGGATTGCCGGAAGTCGGCTCGAAGCCGAGCTTGCCGTAGAACTCGCGGGAGGCGGCGAGGTCCTTGACGGCGAGGCTGACCGAGAAGGCGCCGAGGTCCATGGTCGAGGGGGGAGTGGTGCGGCGGGCGGCGGAGCCGCCGTCGGTCTTCGTCGAGGCGCACGCGATCAGTGTCATGCACAACGCGGTGGCGAGGGTCGTCTTCATCATGGCGCCTTCGTAGCCCAAGGAACCCGGATTGGACAGGAACAGGGAACCGTTCCGGTGCGGCCTTGCCCGGGAGCCAGATCACGTCGGTCGATGCGCTTCCTCATGGCTTGTCTCGCTCGAGGCCGGCTTGTCGAAGAACGGATGCGTGCGCCACGCAGTGGTGCTCGTGTGCCTTGATCGAAGAGGATGCGCATGGCGTTGCAGCTGGTAGCTCCGCAGCGGGACTCTCAGGCAACCGCGAGACTCTTGACCGCGTGCTCGAGCACGGCGAGCACCTGTTCGCGGGTCACACCGGGGAACCACTCGATGAAGTCGTCCACACTGGCGCCGCCTTCGAGATTCTCGAAGAGCGCCTTCACCGCCACGCGCGTCCCGCGGAACACCCATGCACCGCTCAGCCGCTCCGGATGGCGCTCGACTGCAGGGCATGTGGTCCAATCGATCACGGCGGCAGGCTATCGCTGCATGGCGAGGCTGGCAACCGCTCGGGCCTCCTGCTGCTTGCCATCGCTGCGCCGTCCCGAAGCGAAGCAACCAGCCCGCAACGCCTCCTCTAATGCGGTTTGCCGACGTGCTGGTCGATCAGGATCGGGTTGCCGTCCGGATCGATGAGCATCAGGCTCGCCGGTCCGGTCGACGCCGCATCGGCCTCGGTCACGAGGGTGAGGCCGATCTTCTTGAGACGATCCTGGAGCTCGCGCACGTCGGTGAACTTCGCGACGTCGGTCGCCTGCTGCGTCCAACCCGGATTGAAGGTCAGGATGTTGCGCGGGAACATGCCCTGGAAGAGGCCGATCACATGATCGCCGTTCCGCAGGATCTGGATGTTCTTGGCGGGATTGCCGCCCATCGGCTCGAAGCCGAGCTTGCCGTAGAACTCGCGGGAGGCGGCGAGGTCCTTGACGGTGAGGCTGACCGAGAAGGCGCCGAGGTCCATGGTCGAGGCTGGGGTGTCGCGGCGGACCGCGGGGCCGTCGTCGGTTTTGGTCGAGGCGCACGCGATCAGTGCCATGCACGACACGGTTGCGAGGATCGTCTTCATCATGACTCCTTCGTAGCCCAACGAGATCGAATTGGACAGACACAGGGAACCGTCCCCGCGCGGTTCCGCCCGGGTACCCGATCATGACGGCGCCGGATCCTGCCGCCGCCGCGATAGAGTCGCCGGGATGCTGCGCTGGCTCCTGGTTCCGTTCGCCTTCTGCCTGCTCGCGTTCGTGCCCGTGACCGCGCGCGTGACCGAGCCCCCGTTCGACCTGCTGCTGCTCGGCGGCCGCGTCATCGACGGCACCGGCGCGCCGTGGTTCGCTGCCGACGTCGGTGTGCGCGACGGCCGCATCGTCGCGGTGGGGGCGCACGCGGCACACGAGAGCAAGCGGACCATCGACGTGCGCGGCCACTACGTCGCGCCCGGCTTCATCGATCTGCTCGGCCAGTCGGAATACAACGTGCTCGTCGACAAGCGCGCCGCATCGAAGATCACGCAGGGCATCACCACCGAGGTCACGGGCGAAGGCACGTCGATCGCGCCGCTGAACGCGGCGATGCTCGCCGAAGGTGCCGATGCCTACAAGCGCTACGGCTTCACGCCGGACTTCACGACGCTGGCAGGTTACTTCGAGACCTTCGTGCGGCGTGGCAGCGCGATCAACCTCGCCACCTTCGTCGGCGCCGGCAGTGTTC
>JAYUCN010000303.1:0-2096 GCA_043740335.1 Planctomycetota bacterium | reverse complement strand
GCCACAGGGTGCGCGCCGGGCGTGAGTGTTCGTCGAGCAGTTCGGCCACGCGCACGTGCGGGTGATTCGCCGGCAGCAGGCGCGACACGTTGGGCTCGAACTGCACGTCGGGCCAGCGCAGCAGCGCGAGCACCACGGCCACGAACACGAGCGCGAGCGTCACCGCGGGTCGTCGCAGCGGCAGGAGCACGAGCCGTTCGCCGAGCTGGCTCAGGCTCACGTGGCGAGTCCGTCGGCGCGCTGCGTCATGCCGAGCAGGCGATCGATGTCACTGCGCTGCAGTTTGCCGCGGCTCGTGCGCGGCAGCTCGGGCACGATGATGACGCAGCGGGGTACCTTCGCGGCGGCCAGGTGGTGCACGCAGTGGCTGCGGATGGTCGCTTCGTTCGCGGTCGCGGTGGCGACGAGCGCCGCACAGGCAGCGCGGCCATCGGCGTCACGCCACGGCACGACGACGACATCGGACACGCCGGTGACTTCGGCGATGACCCGTTCGACTTCGCGTGGGTGCACCTTGTGGCCACCGACGTCGATGACGTCGTTGGCGCGGCCGAGCAGAAGCAGTTCGCCGTTGCGCCACTCGGCGAGATCAGGTGCTTGGAACGTGCCGTCGCGCAGCGATGGATCGGGGACGAGGGCGCGGCCGACCGCGGGCGAACGCACGGTCACGTAGCCGGCGGGGTCGAGGGTCACCGTGACGCCATCGACAGGCGTGCCGACCGTTCCCGCTTCGGCGGCGAGGCCCGTGCGGTCGTAGCAGATGCCGCCCGACTCGGTCGCGCCATAGAAGGCGTGCACGCGATGACCGAAGCGGCGATGGAAGGCGATCGCGATGTTGGGCGGCAGTACAGCGCCCGCGGAGAGGACGAGGCGCAGGCTCGGCGGCAATTCGAACGTGGCGATGAGCAGCGCCCGCAGTAATGCCGGGACGGCGGGCAGCACGGTCGGTTCACCCTGGCGCAGGGCCTGCATGATGCCGAGCGGGTGGCGGGCGTCGGGGAGTACGAGTTGGCGGCCGCGGAAGAGGGCGGGGATCAGCAGGTTGCCGACGCCGTAGCTGAACGACATCGGCACGGCGGCGAAGACGCGGTCGTTCTGGCCGATGCCCATCGTGTGTTCGAGGGCGGTGGCGTCGGCAATCAGTTCGGCGAAGCTGACGCCGACGCCGCGCGGTTCTTCGGTCGAGCCCGAAGTGAGTTTGATGGCGGCGCGGTCGTTCGCGGGTGCGCTGCCGCCGGTTGGCATGCATCGCAGGACCGGCTCGTCGAAGAGAACGCAGCCAGCTCCGAACTGGCGCGCGAGGTCGACGCGCGGCGCTTGTGGATCCGCGGCGTCGAGCAGGATTGCGCAGGAGCCGTGGCGCCAGACCGCGAGCATCGTCGCGAGGAAGCAGAAGCCATCGCGCACGCTGACGGCGATGCGGCCGCCCGTGGGTGCGCGGGCGAGCAGGGTTTCCACTTCGTCCGCTGCGGCGGCGAGCGCCTCACGATCGCGAACACCTGCAGCGGTCCACGCGACGAACGCCGCCGGGTCGGCGCGGAGCATGGCGGCAAAGGCATCAGCAACCGGCGACTGCATCGTGACTCCGCGGACGAACGAAGACTACGTTGTGCAACCGGCGCGGCAAGCGGGAATGGAGGTCGATCGGATGTGAAGTGTCTGGCAGCGCGCGTGCGATGTCGCTGACTGACGGATCCGCGCTGGGCGTCGCGGGGTTGGCGCATGCCCAAGATTCTGTGGCAGGCGGGGTCAAAGCCGCCGACTACCTGATATCTCTTCTGCAGCACAAGCTGGACGATTGCGTGCACACTCGAGGGTTGTGTTCGTGCAAGGCATCGCGCAACTCGCGATCACGGATGCGGCCGGCGATCTCGCGGCGAAGCTCGTGCGTAGCAAGGCCGTGCCCAAGAAGGCAGCCGAGGACGCGCTGCACATTGCCACCGCTGGAGTGCACGGGGTAGACTTCCTCTTGACCTGAACTGCAAACACATCGCGAACGCGACGATGCGCCAAGGCATCGAGCATGTCTGCCGCCAGGCTGGCTACGAACCGCCCGTGATCTGCACGCCCGAGGAGCTGACAAGTGACGACAAGCC
>JAYUCN010000302.1:0-2101 GCA_043740335.1 Planctomycetota bacterium | reverse complement strand
CTGCTCATCGAGGCCGTGACCGACCAGCAGGGTCGACCACTGTCCCACGAGCTGGCCGCAGCGGACCCGATCCTCGGCCGGCGACTGACGATCCGACTCCTCGACGACACGGAGCTCGTGCAGGTCCACTACGCGACGTCCCCCGACGCCGAGGCGATGCAGTGGCTCGCGCCCGAACAGACCAACGGCGGCAAGGCGCCGTTCCTGTTCACGCAGGGGCAAGCGATCCTGACCCGCAGCTGGATCCCGCTGCAGGACTCCCCCGCGGTGCGCGTGACGTGGTCGGCGCGCATCCAGGCACCGAAGGGCCTCGTGCCCGTGATGAGCGCCATGGCCCGTGGCCACGACGGCGACACCGCCACGTTCGCGATGGGCAAGCCCGTGCCGAGCTACCTCATCGCGCTCGCCTGCGGCGATCTCACCTCGCGCGCCATCAGCGGCCGCTGCGCCGTCTGGGCCGAACCCTCGACGATTGACCTCGCTGCCAGCGAGTTCGCCGACATGGAGACGATGGTCGCTGCCTGCGAACAGCTCTTCGGCCCCTACCGTTGGGGCCGCTACGACGTGCTCGTGCTGCCGCCGAGTTTCCCGTTCGGCGGCATGGAGAACCCGTGCCTCACGTTCGCGACGCCGACCGTGCTCGCTGGCGACAAGTCGCTCGTGTCGCTCGTCGCCCACGAACTCTCGCACAGCTGGTCGGGCAACCTCGTCACCAACGCCACGTGGCGCGACTTCTGGCTCAACGAAGGCTTCACGGTCTACCTCGAGCAGCGCATCATGGAACACGTCTATGGCCAAGACCGCGCCGCGATGGAGATCGTGCTCGGCATGCAGGATCTCTCCGCCGAGCTCAAGGACTTGCCCGCCGCCGACCAGGTACTGCACGTCGATCTCACAGGCCGCAATCCCGACGACGGCATGACCGGCGTGCCCTACCAGAAAGGGGCTGCGTTCCTGCGCCGCCTCGAGCAGGTGTTCGGCCGCGACGCGATGGATGCGTTCCTGCGCCAGTGGTTCGACGCGCATGCGTTCACGAGCGTCACGACCGACACCTTCCTCGCCTTCCTCGACGAACGGTTGCTGCAGCAGGACCCCGAACGCGCGCGGAAGGTCGACGTGCAGCAATGGGTGAGCGGGCTCGGTCTGCCCGGCGACGCCCCCGTGCCGGCGAGTGCGCTGTTCGCCGCCGTCGACAAGGCCACGGCGCAATGGCAAGCCGGCAAGGCGCCAGCCGAGCTCGACACCAAGGCCTGGGTCACGCAGCAGTGGCTGCGGTTCCTCGCCGGGCTCGCCGCCCCGGATGCGCAGCGCCTCGCCGAACTCGATCGGGCCTTCGCCTTCACGCGCAGCGGCAACAGCGAGATCCTCACGGCGTGGCTCGTGCTCGCCATCAAGAACGGCTACCACGCCGTCGACCGCCGCCTCGACCTCTTCCTCATGACGGTGGGGCGGCGGAAGTTCCTGAAGCCCCTTTACGAGGCCCTGCTCGCGGCCGAAGACGGCAAGGCACGGGCGCTGGCCGTCTATGTGAAGGCGCGACCGCGCTACCACGCGGTAGCTCGGCGAACGCTCGATGCCATGCTCGGCTACGCGCCGAAATGAAGGGAAATCAGGACGCCGGACTCGCGTTGCCGATGCAGAACGCTAGTCTGCCGCAACTCATCATGAGCGCACCCAAGTCCCCATTGGTCGACCCCAAAGAACTGGTTCCTGCCGTCGCTGGCTTCGCCCTCGGGCTCGGCATCATCGCGTTCTTCGTGCTGCTCTCCTACTTCCTGGGCCAGACGCTCCTCGTCAACCACGCGGACATCCCGCACCAGTAGGTCGGCCAGTACGTCGAGTCGTTCCGCGCGCCGCCCCGTTTCGTCTTCGTCGCGCAGCCTCGGCGCTTGGCATCCAGCGGCGAATGTGACCCGTACGTAGCCACAACCCGCGAGCAGGCGGGTCGTGGCATGGGATGGACGCTGGTCGCATCAACGACGTTGCATCAGCGACCCTGCGACGCGAGGCCGACTACCACTCGTCGCCGCCGCCGCCACCACCACCGCCGCCGCCGCCACCGTGGTCGTCGCCGCGGCCACCGCCACGACCGCCACGACCG
>JAYUCN010000301.1:0-5169 GCA_043740335.1 Planctomycetota bacterium | reverse complement strand
ATGGTCAACAGCAACCAGCAGGAGTATCCGGGTGTCGCGTACTCGCCGTACGAGGCCAACAACGGCGGCACCCCGCCCGTGGGCTACTACGGCAGCGGCATGATGGTGATGGCCGGCAACAGCACGCGCTACGGCCCCTACAGCAATGCCACCGCGGGCCACTCCTGGGCGCAATCGTTGTTCCATCGCGCCCCGGAGCTGTGTGGCACGTGCCATGACGTGAGCAACCCGCTCGTGGGTGACTTGGCACCCGGCAACGGCGCCCAGATCGCACTGACGCCCGGCACCTTCAGCGGCGTCGCCAACACGCCGGTCGCCGGCAAGGCCGCGTTCAACAACTTCCCGTTCCAGTACGGAATCGTCGAGCGCACGTTCAGCGAGCACAAGGCGAGCTCGTTGTCGACCACGCCGATGACGAGCTACAACAGCCTGCCGGCCGGGCTGAAGCGCGGCGCGATCAAGCGTGCGCACGACCAGGCTCTGCTCGCTTCTACCAACGGCAACTACGAAGACGGCACGACGCGCACCTTCACCTGCCAGAGCTGCCACCTGGAGCCCGTGATCGGGGAAGGCGCCGCGTTCGGCATCGCGCCGCTGCGCAACGACCTGCCCCTGCACGACCTGACCGGCGGCAACACGTGGGTGCCGAACGCCATCAAGTGGCTCGACGCGCAGATCCCGAGTCGCTTGCGTCTCGGCTCAGGCATCAATGCCACGATGTCCGCGGCGATGGACCGCGGCGTCCTGCGCGCGCGCGCCAGCCTGCAGCGCGCCGCCGCCCTCGACGTGACGGCCAACACGCTCCGCATCACGAACCTCACGGGTCACAAGCTGATCTCGGGCTATCCCGAAGGTCGTCGCATGTGGCTGCGCACGCGTTGGAAGAACGAATTGAACACGCTGCTGCGCGAAGACGGCGCCTACGGCAGCTTCACTTCGACTGTCAACGGCACGCCCTTCACGGTGAACTCGATCACCGATCCCATGGCACTGGTCTACCAGGCGAAGATGGGCATGTCGCAGGACTGGGCCCTGAAGCTGCTGACCCTCGGGGTCTCGCCCTTGACGCCGTTGTCGTTCGACCGCGTGACCGGTGCGGTGACGAAGACGCTGGCCCAGCTGGCCGCGATGGCGCCGGGAAGCACGCACGAGACGTTCCACTTCGTGCTGAACAACAAGCTGCTCGCCGACAACCGCATCCCGCCCTACGGCTTCGCCTACAACGCGGCTCAGACGCGCAACGCACTGCCGGTGCCGGCGACGCAGTTCGGCAATCCGGGCGCGGGTGGCACCTTCCAGTACTACAACGACGTGCCGTTGTCGCCGCCGCCCGGCGCCACGCGCGCTGATATCGACCTGCTCTACCAGACGGCGAGCTGGGAGTACATCCAGTTCCTGCGCCTGGCCAATCCTGGCACGAGCGCGTTCCTGGCAACGGCGGGCGTCGATGTGTTCGACGCGTGGCGCAACTCGGGCCAATCGACTCCCGAAGTCATGGCGAAGACGCGTTGGTGCAACCTGCCGGGCACGAACGAAGACCTCGTCCTGAAGACCGCCATCAACGGCGCCCCGCTCGACGAGACCTGCGGCAAGAACGTCGCCATCGGCGACACGATGACCTTTCAGGTGACGAGCCCCCTCGGCTCGCACGCGGCCCACATCGGCGGGCTGTTCCTGCAGCTGCACGATCCGTTGGCACCGCCGATCGACCTCGGCATCGCCGGCCTGCACCTCGATCATGAAGAGGGCTACCTGCTCATCGCCGGCGTGCCGCCGACGGGTTGGACGGTGAGCTTCGCCATGCCGACGGGCGTGGCCCCGACTCTGCTTCGCTGGCAGGCGCTCATGCTGACGCCGACCCCGGCCAACGGGTTGTTCGCGCTCAGCAACGCGCACGACTTCTGGTTGCAGTAGTTCCCGCCGGCGGAGCTGCCAGGCGGACCGCTACAGGATGTCGAGCACGCCGGTGGCCCCGTTCGTGAGCGTGTCCACCGCCGCGGCGTAGTTGCAGTCCTTGCTGAGCGGGACGTTCCACGGCATCGGGTCCTTGTCGCCGATGCCACCGAGTGCCGCAGCCACGAACGCACGCCCGAGCTTCGTGAGCTCGGCATCGCCCGCCATCGTGACGAGCGGCTCGATGGAGCGCCGATCCCCGATCTGACCGATCGCGGTGGCGAGGGCTGCAAGCACGGCGACACTCTCACTGCTCTTCAGCATCCCGAGCAGCCGCATCGTCGCTTCCCTGTCGCCGAGGATGCCGAGAGCAACCGCTGCCTGTTGCAGCAGGAACGGTCGCCGCAGGGATCGTTCGAGAATCGCCGTCAGGCTCGGCACCGAAGTCGAATCGCCGAGCAACGCCAGGGACACGCAGTAGTAGGCGGCCTGCCGCTCTTCGCCTTCGTGATCGTGCAGCAGGCGCAACACCGTGTGAACTGCCGGCTGGTACCCGGTCAGGCCCAGCGCCACGGCGAGCGCCGCTCGCACGTCGTCGTTCTGGATCGCCTGCAGGTCGTCGAGCAGCAGTTGCGCCACCGTGGTGTCGAGATCGCCGCGACGCAGTGCAGCATCGGCGACGAGCCCGAGCGCCAGCGCCACCCACGGCCGCTCGGTGCCCTTGTTCGAGCGCTCGTAGGCGCCCAGCAGCCAGGCGCGGTTGCTCGCTCCGCCGATGCGGCCCAGGGCCATGAGGCTGAAGTAGCGAGCCTGGCGATCGTGGCCGTGTTCGTAGTGCTGTTGCAGCGCGCGCGCGAACGGCGCGTCGTCGGCGTGTTCTTCGATGGGCATGCCGAGCATGCCGATCGCCAGTGCAGCGGACTGCAGGATCGGGATGCTGCGCCGTTGGCTCGCGTTCAAGATCGCCGCGAAGTGCTCCTTGCAACGCTGATGCAGCGGGCTGCTGCCACGGCCGAGCAGGCGGGCGATCGCGACCGGTGCATGCGCCTGCACGAGCTCGTCGCCGCGACCGAGGTCTTCCTGGTACCAGTCCAATAGCTCCTCGACGGTCTGCCAGACGAGGCGCTTGTGCGCGGAACGATCCGGGTCTGCCCGCAGCAGACCGAGCGCGGTGACCGCCGCCGTACGCAGATCGCGATTCTTGAGTTCTTTGTCCTGCAGCAACGGCCACAGCAGATCGTGCACCTGCTGCTTGCAGGCGCCGTCGTCGCTGCGCAGCGCGAGCAAGCCGAGTCCATAGGCCGCGAACGCGCGCGTGCGATCGCCGACCTCGGCCCGGTCCGAGAGCCGCTTGCCTTCGCCATCGCCCCGCACGAGCGCCGACAGGATCGGCAGCGCCTTGCCACGGCCGGCGATCCCGAGTGCGAGCACCGCGGTCTCGCGGACCTCCTGATCGTCGCGCGCGATCAGCGCCGCGAGCGTCGTCTCCAGTTCGACGCCCGGTCCATCGCGACCGACCTTGCCGAGCGCCACGAGGCAGGCGCTCTGGATGTCGCGGTTGCGTTCGGTGGTGAGCAGCTTGCCCAGGGCGGGCACGATGCGATCGCGCAGATCGATGTCAGTGGGTGCCAGCATGTCGACGCGCGCTTCGGCCCGCCGTGTACCGAGATAGAAGTCGTCCGACCCGGTGATCGGCACGTTCGACTCCACCTTGCGCAGCAACAGGAACGGTTCCTTGTTGAACTCCCACCACGTCTGCCAGTTCGTGGTCTCGGGCGAAGCGGGACGGCCGCCCGTCGTCGGCGTCGGCGCTGGACTGCTCGGCCCGGACGGGCCACCCGTGGCGGGGCCACCGCCCGGCGGCGGGGCAACCGGCGCGCCCTGGCCGCGGTACTGGCCACCGTGCGCTGACAGCGCCATCGCGAAGCAAAGGGAAACGAACAGGGTCCTGGCTGCGGCAATGACCATGGCGACCTGACTGTAGTCGTTGTCGAGCCAGCGGGTAACGAGGTGGATCGCCTGAAGTCAGAACCAGAGCGGCACCGCGGGAGTGGCGCCCACGACGGCCTCACCATCCGGCGAAACGAGCAGCGCCCGCACGAGTACGGCCTGCCGTTGCAGTCCGACCAGGATCGGCCAGCGCACTTCGCTCGCGAACAGGCCGTCGCGTGGCACTTCGCCCAAGGCGCCGACACCCAGGGATTCCCGCCAATCGGCGAGCAGGACCTGCGGTGCGGCAGGACGCTGCATGAGCCAGATCTCCATGCCGTTCCCGGTCAGGGGAACGATCGGGTGCGGTCGATCCAGCAGGAACTCCAGCACGTGGTAGTGGCCAGAAGTCACGGTCGTGCCGGCATGGAACGATGCGGCGATGTGATCGCGCACGATCGCGCTGCTGCCGCGCGGCGGCGCGGGCGGCTCGATGATCACGCGCTGCCAGGTCACCGCGTCGCCAGCCACCCAGGTGCCGAACGCTCCCGCTGTGAACGCACCATCGAACGCCTGCAGGACCGGCGCATCGTCGAAGAACGCCTGCAGGCGGAAGCCATCGACCTGCAGAGCCAGGGCGTGCTGGTCCTGATCGTGCGCCGGTGCCGCTGCGCGGGCGAGCACCATCAGGTCCGGACCGAGCATCCGTTCCAGGCGCAGTTCGGTCGTGCCGCGGTCCCATACAAAACGATAGTGCTGGCTGCCGTCCCGCCAACGCGCGACGACACCACAGGCACTCACCGGGCCGCCGCCGCTGCACATCGCCACTACGCGGTAGCTGGCTGCCTCGGCGCTCCCCGCGCAGCGCGCGACCCAACTTGCTTTCAGGCTCGAGCCTCCTGCGGTATCCGTCCATGCCTCGTCAACGGGCGAGATGTCGTGCGTCAACACGGCACCCGCCGGCGCCACGGCGATGGTCACGACCGCGTGGTCGGAAACCGGGAGTGACAACGAGATCGGCTTGCCCAGGGCATCGGTGCCGAAGTGCACGTCGTAGTCCCCCGCAGGCAGCATCGTCGGCGCCGGGCATGGGCCACGTAGCAGCGCCCTGGTTTCGCCAACCACGCGCACCGACGCGTCGCTGCCATGCACGAACCACGTCGACTGCGCCGAAGCACTCGCCATCAGCACGCACCAGGCGAACGCCGAGAACCAGGCGCGCATGCGTCCCATCATGGGCCGACCACCCCGTTGCTGCGCAGCATGTTGCAGAACATCGCTCCTTGCTCGCGCGCGTCGTCGAGGGCCACGTGCGTGTGCGGCAGCGGATCGTGCCAGGCGTCGGGC
>JAYUCN010000300.1:0-12659 GCA_043740335.1 Planctomycetota bacterium | reverse complement strand
ATGGATCGATCACCGACACGGTCAAGAGATCCTGCATCGCCGCAGCCTTGCGGCGAAGGTCGTCGTCGCATGTCACGAACCAGCGTGACTCCGACGCCTCGGCGTAGGCCAGACGGAGTCCGTCGAGAACCTGAAAGCCCAGAGCATTCAGCTCGCGTGCCCGCTTCGCGATCTTGGCCGAATGCGGTACCGTGAGCACGGCCTTCTGCAACCAGAGCGCGGCAGCGAGGCGACGGTCCTCGCGCGGATTGGCGGCGTTCTCGATCGCCAGTGCGGGGGAACGAACGATGATCGTGGTGCCGTTCTCGACCTGTTCGAGGATCGAGGCCACGGCCTCCGCTTCTCGGCGGATCCGTTCCTGCCGTTGATCGTCGAACGGTCGCTTGAGGCAGCACATGTCCAGGTAGATCCGGTCCAAGGCTCGGGATCATAGCAACTGGCATGCGGTGTGGGTTCCGCGGGCTTCGCGAGTGGTTTCGTAACCACTGACGCGCGCGAGTCGAACCTCATCGCACCTGATCGAGCACCCAGCGCAGCCCGTCGACGCCAAAGCCCCAGCGCAGCCCCGCCTGCAGTAGCAGCAACAGCGCACCAGCGAGCACCAGCCACGGCCACACCGGCGAGCGCAGCGACACCGCCCGCGGCCACAGATTGCGATCGCCCGGTCGTTCGTCGCGCGGCAACTCGACATCGCGACTGCTGGCCTCGGCCGGCTTCGCGAGCACATCCACGACGACCGCCGTCGCGTTGTCAGGACCACCAAGAGTCAGCGCCTGCGCCACCAGCGCCTCGGCTACGGCCTGCGGTTCCCCGCGTTCGACGAGCTTGCCGAGTGCCACTGCAGGTACCACCCCCCACACCCCGTCCGTCACCAGCACGAACCGATCGCCGGCGCGCGTCGAGAACTCCGCGTGATCGACCTCGCAGCTCGGATGCCCGCCGCCGATGCAGCGCGTGAGCAGGTTGTCGGGCTCGCGCACCGCGTGGTCCTTCGTCAACTGTTCCCACGTGCCGTCGCGCAACCGATAGACACGCGTGTCGCCGACGTGGCCCAACCTCGCCACGCCGTCCTGAAAGCACAGCGCGGTGAGCGTCGTGCCCATGTCGTTCAGGGCCGGCACGGCCGCCGCCGCATCGAACACCCGCATGCTGGCGGCCGCGAAGCCATCGCGCAGCCGTTGTTCGAGCGGGGCCTTCGACGCGCCATCGAGCACCGCCATGCCGAGCGCGCGCAGCGCGGTCCGGCTCGCTTCGGCGCCACCCGCGGCCCCGCCCATGCCGTCGGCGATGGCGCACAGCAGCGGTCCCGTCGCCGGAGCTGGCAAGCAACCGAGCAGGTAGTCGTCCTCGTTGCTGCCGCGCACGAGGCCCGTGTGCGAACACACACCGAGGCCGAACCCGGCCATCACCTTCATGGCCGCTCTCCCGGCGCGAACGTGGCCGACGCCACGCCACCGCGGATCGTGCCCACCAGTACCTGCACATGCACCTTGCCGACGAGTGGCGGCAACAGCGCTGCGTAGCGATACCGCTCCCCATCGCGCGTCATCGAGGCCAGCAGGGCCTGCTCGAAGGTGGCTCGGGTCGCAGTCGGCAGCGGCCCTTCACAGCGCAGCCGCGCGACGCTGAGGCTCTCCAGCGACTCGACCGTCACCGTCGGGCCCTTGCCCGTATCGACGAGGACGATGCTCGCCGCGGCATTGGCGCGGACCGGCTGTCGCACGGACTCGCTCTTGAGGTCGCGCGCGAGCGACAGCAGGAGGCGCCTCTGCGTGATGTCGCGCACGGCGGCGCCGACCGCCGCGTGGTCGTCGCCGACCCAGAACGGCGGCACGAGGATCGACGACAGGATGCCGAGCAAGTCGCTGCGCTCGACGAGTGCCAGCTCGATGGGTCCGGCGACGAGCAGGAGATGGTGCAGGATGCGTCCCGTCGGCAGCTCGCGCACGGTGACCTTCAGGGTCGCGCGCGACTCGAACGTGTGATCGGGGATCAGGGCGCCGAAGCCGAGCAGGATCCACGCCGCGAACGTCACGGGCCAGCGGCTGTTGGTGCCCTGGCAGTCGATCGGTCCGTCCTCCAGTTCCTCGACGACGAGCAGTACGTCGAAGCCATCGTCGCGCGCCTGCTGCAGGAACCGGAGCGTGTCGGGGTTGCCACCACCGGGCTGCAGTTGTCGACGCACGCTGCGTCGATGGTCCGGGTCGGGATCGACGGCCACGCGCTGGAACACGCCGCCGCGCTGCAGCACGTCGAGCACCGCCGCGATCGGAATCGGTTCGTCGGGCACCGAGCCGGCCGGTACTGGTACGGCCCCCGCTTCGGTCCTGGCATCGGGGAACGTTCCCGCGGGCGTAGCGGCGGCGGTCAGGAACGCACCGCCCGTGACCAGCGCCGCGCAGTCGAGCGGCGGCAGATCGGCGAGACCGCGCAGTTCGCCCGCCGGCGACACGCAGCCAGCGAGCAACGGCGCGAGCAGCAACCAGGAGGTCCTCGTCATCGTCGACCTCGCAGCCTGGCCAGGCTGGCTGCGGCACAGACGACGCGGAAGCCCGTGCGCGCGAGCCGGGGATCAAGGTTCATGGACAGAAGGTCGCGGCCGTCACGCATCAACTGTTCGGTGCGCAAGACGCCAGGCACCGTGTCGGGCACGCTCTCCATGGCGCCTGGATCGAGCCGCGTACCGCTGGCGCCAACGAGACCTTCGAGTTCGCCGAGTGCCAGCCCGCGCACGACGCCCAACGTGCGCAGCGGACCGATCGGATCCGGTGCAGGTGTTGCCAGACCTTCGGCCATGGCGACGACGCGCGCGAGATGCTTGCCGTGGTCGCCGATCCATTCCTTCATGAGCAGCTCGGCGCCGACCAGGTGCGGCAGATCGAGTACCCACTCGCGCACGCCAAAATCGAGCCCAGTGAACTCGACGTGGTACGGTGTGGGCACCACGTCGCCGGCCGCGCGCGAAGCAGTGGCGGTCGGCGTCTCGCCGCGGGCCAGCAGTGCGGCCGCGGCCAGGAAGTGCTTCATCGCGACGGCGCCGCCGTGCGCCGCCACGCCGTGGCACGCAGGCCGGTCCGCCCCCGCAAAGGCCGCGAGTTCGAGCTCGCAGCCGAGTGGCAGGCGGAACAGCTCTGGGTCATTGGCCACTGCGAGGCCGAGCAGCCGGCACAGCGTCCAGGCCTGGTAGAAGGTGACGCCGGTCAGTGGTTCGTCGGCAGCGGCGGTGCGCGCCGATGCGGGCAGCACGTTCTCGGCGAGCAGGCGTGCTTGCCCGAGCGGATCGTCGTGGTGTACGAACCGACGCTCGGCGGCCTGCTGCCGCGCGGCGTCGAGCACCTCGAGCAGGGCCCTCGCCTCGCCGCAGGTGATCTCCCGGTCCTGCAGCAGCAGGTCCGTGAAGTTGTGCACGGCGACCGCGACCTGCGGGCGGAACACGGCCCGCGGCGGCGCGGTCCCTGGCACCGGCTCCTTGAACGGAACCGCCGGGGCCAGCACCGGCAGAAACCGCATCGCCGCGAGCGACCCCGTGATGCCGCCCAGTTCGGCGAGCGTGAACGGCTGCAGCGTGCTGCGCGTGGTCCGCACGCGCAGCGTGATCTGCCAGTGACCGGCCGGGGTCTCGAGTTTGGCCTCGACGCTCCTCTGTAGCTGCTCGGCGAACTCCTCGCGGCTCTTGTCGGCGAGCTGCGCGGCCACGCTCCAGATCGCGAACGGCAGTTCGAACAGCACCGCCGAACCGTCGCCGCCGGCTGGTGTCAGTTCCGACGCCGCGATCTCGCTCTGCGCAATGCTGAGCCGCAGGTTGCCGAGCTCGCTCGGCAGGAAGGGCAGCGGGAAGCGCAGACGCAACCGCACCGGTTGGCCGTGCTCGCCGAGCAGTTCCTCGCCGATCGGCACGGGGGCGCCATCGTGCCACCAGAAGTCGGCGACCACCGCGAGGGCACGCCCGCCGTGATGCCGCTGTTCGGCGAGACCATCGCCAGCCAGGATCCGGACCGGCCGATCGAGCACGTCGCGCAGGTCGACGGCGAGCACGTTGTGACCCGGCACGGGCGTCACTTCCGGCAACAGCGGCTCCGTCGTCGCTTCGCGCGGCGGCAGCGGCAGTGGCACCGGCGTGTCGGTGCCGACCCACAACGTGCCGCGCAAGTAGGCGAGCAACGACGCGTCGATGCGCCAACCCGCACCTTCGCCGTAGCCGCCACCAGCGCGCCGCGCCAACACGCCCGCCTCGATCAACCCCGGCAGGAATCGGGTCCGCGACACCGGCACCCGCACGTCGATGATCGCCGGCAGCACGCGCACGGGCACGTCGTGGCGAACGACGAGCCCGCTGTCGCCTTCGGCTTCCCGCAACTCGCAGTGCAGCACATGGCTGCCGGGCGGCAGCGTGCCGAACTCGACGCGGCGCTCGCGCTCGTCGGACGGCGTCATGCGCAGCTCCGGGCCGGCATCGCGCGTGCCCTGCGCAGTCGTCAGTTCGAGCGCAACGCGGGCGAGCGCGTAGGTCTCACCGACCGAGGCAATGACGGTGGCGCCTGCTTCGGCGAGCACCAGTTCGCGACCGACCCAGCGCGCCGCCGTCCCGACCGGAGCGAACTCGAGTCGCAGACTGCGTTCGCGCCACGGGATGCTGTCTCGCCTGGTCGTGCGATTGCCGAACGCATCGACGACGACGAAGTCGATGGGGAGTGCCGCCAGACTGCTCACCGGGACAGCGAGCGGCACTTCGAGGATCTGCCCCGCCGTGGCCAGCGGGATGCTGGCCAGCAAGGCGCCGTCGGCAGTGTGCAGGTGCAGACTGCAACCCGCCTCCGGTGCCGACAGCCGCACGCGCAGACGACCCTTGTCGCCGAGGCACGGCACGAAGGCCTCCCCCGCCGGACCGGTCACTTCGAGCACGGTCGGCGCCGCCACGTCGGCCGCGTGGAAGCGGATCGGCGACGTCGAGCCTTCGTTGCCCGCCCGATCGCGCGCCAGCACCACGATCTCGCCGCCGCCCAGGGACTCCACCGATGCCACCGCGACGGCGATCGCGGCCCCGAGCTCGAACGTGCCCGACGATGCGGACAGCGGCACGCGCAGCTGGCGGCCATCGGCGAACGCCACAAGGGTGGCGACCTCGGCGAGACCGACCGCGTCGTCGGCCTGCCAGACGAGCTGAGCGCGTGCGGTCAGCACACCGCCCTCGACCGCGTCGAGGTGTGCCTGCAGTCGCGGCGCCTCGTCGTCCACGCGCACGCGCGACGTGCCGAGCAGGGCCGCGCCGGGCACGACGAAGGAGACGTCGACCGGATCTTCCCCACAGCTCGTCACGAGACTGGCAACGACCTCGCGCCACTCGGGCTGGGCCGTCGACAGCAGCAGCGTGCCGGCGTCCGCGTCGACCTCGGGACGCAATGGCGCCCGCAGCAGCACCATGCCGTGTTGCGAGACGTCCGCCCGTAGGCGGCGGGCGTCGAACCCGCCGAAATGGAAGCCGAGCGTGTCCAGGTTCGTGCTGCGCAGGTCCTGCGGCAGCTCGCCCGACGCCACCGTGGGATCGGCGACGTGCAGGGCACTGCCCGGCCACGGGTGCAGAAACGGCGTCGTCGGATCGTCGCCGACCGCCAGCACCGCGATGATGCCGACAGCGCAAACACCCACGGCAGTGCGCGCGATGGCCGGCCGACGGGCACCGCGCACGACCGCGAGTTGTTGTCGCACGGCCGTCGCCGACGGCGGTCGCCCCTCGCGATCGCGGCACAAGCAGCGCTGCACGAGACGCTGCAGTCGGCGCGGCACCCCCACGACCGCGGGCCACGGTCGCAGTTCGCCGGCGGCCACCGCGAGCGCGGCCCGCCGCGGGTCGGAGTCGTCGATGGGCAGGCCACCGGTCAGCAGCAGCCAGGCCAGCGTGCCGAAGGCATAGAGGTCGGCCCGCGGATCGACGTCGCCGCCGGCCAGCAGCTCCGGCGCCGAGAAGGCGGGATTCACGAACCCGGCGAACTCGATGTCGCGCGCGCGACCGGCGCCCGCGAGCGTGACACTGCGCGCGATGCCGAAGTCGAGCACCTTCACCTGCAGTTCGCCACCGCGGGCGGCGACGATGACGTTGCGCGGCGACAGATCGCAGTGCACGAGGCCGGCGGCGTGGATCGCTTCGAGCGCCTCGGCCACCTGCAGCAGCACATCGACGGCGTGCGACGGCGCGAGCTTGCCGCCGCGCACGAGCACGTCCAGGGTCTTGCCTTCGACGAGTTCCATCGCGAGGTACGCGACCCCCTCCTCGGCCTCCCCGGCGTCCAACAGGCGTGCGCACCGTGCGTGCGTGACGGTCGCGGCGCGGCGAGCCTCGGGCAGCAGGGCGCGCCGGTATTCCGGGCGCTCGGTGAAGCGAGGATGCAGCAACTTCACCGCCACGGTCATCAGCGAACCGATGTGGACGGCAGAGAACACCGTGCCGAGGCCGCCGCGACCGAGCACGCTCTGCAGGCGATACTTGCCGTCGATGACGGTGCCGAGCAGCGGATTGCCGGAGTCGATCTCGCCGCGGCGCACGGGGTAGTGCACGACCTCGGTCGGCAGCAGCCAAGCACCGCAGTGCCCGCAGCGCTGCGCCTGCGCGTTCGTCACGCCTTCACAGGACAGACAGATCTTCAAGCGTTCGCACCTGCGGCCAATGATAGTGCGGCGCTGGCGCCGCCGTACGGGTTCAATGCGCGCGGGTCAGCACCGCGCGCCACACTTCGAACACGGCGCGATCGCGCACGAAGGTGCGACCGAGGTCGGGAATGCGCAGCGTCCACGCGCTGGTGCCGCTGGCACTGGCCAGAGCGAAGCAGACCATGCCGATGGGCTTCTGCTCCGTGCCGCCGTCGGGGCCGGCGATGCCGGTCGTCGACAGGCCGAGGTCGGCGTGGAAGCGCGCGCGCGCCCCTTCGGCCATCGCCGCCGCCACGGCTTCGCTGACCGCCCCATGTGCCGACAGCAGTGCCGGCGGTACGCCGAGCAGTTCGCACTTGCTGTCGTTGCCGTAGGCGACGATGCCGCCGCGGAACACGGCCGAGGCACCCGGTACGTCGACGAGGCGCGCGGCAGCGAGACCGCCAGTGCAGGATTCCGCCAACGCGAGCGTGCGACCGCTGGCCTGCAACCTCTGCACGACGAGTTCGGGCAGATCGACGGTGCCCTCCGCAAACAGCCAGTCGCCGAGCAGTGGCCGCAGTTCTGCAGCCGTCGCCGCACCGTCGGCAGCCGCACGTTCGCGCGTGGGTGCAGTCGCGACGATGCGGATCGTCAGCAGTCCACCGCTCGCGGTGATGCCGACCGCCGGGTTGCGACCCGGCACCATGAACGGCTCGATGCGTTCGCCGAGCAGGGCCTCGGAGGGACCCAGCACACGCAGCCAGAGCTGCACGGCCGGCTGCAGGCCCGGCATCGCTGCCACGACCTTCAGCACATGGTCGCGGGCGAGCACCTGCATCTCTCTGGGCACGCCGGGCACCGCGAAGAAGAGGGCGCGGCCGATGCGCACCTGGAAGCCCGGGGCGGTGCCGACCGGGTTCTGGATCGGGATCGCACCGGGCGGCAGCATCGCTTGACGGCGGTTGCTCTCAGGCACTGGCCGGCCCCGACTCTGCAACCAGTGCTGCACCTGCCGCCAACTCTCCGCATGAAACCACAGCGGCCCGTTCAGCAAGTCGGCGACGACGTCGCGCGTGCGATCGTCGAGCGTGGGACCGAGCCCACCCGTCGCGACCACGACATCGGCGCGCGCGCAGCTGTCGGCGATCGCAGCGCGCAGCTGCCCCGGCTCGTCGCTCGTGACCGTGAAGCGCTGCACCAAGGCCCCGATCGACTCGAGTTCCCCCGCCAACCACTTGCTGTTGGTGTCGAGCAGCGCCCCGTGGATGAGTTCGTCGCCGATCGCCAGGATCTCGGCAACCAGCGTCAAGTGGTCACCACCACCGCCGGTGCTTCGTGGCGGCGGCCCATCGCGGTCAGCAAGAGGCCAAGGCCGTAGAGGAACATCATCGGTGCTGCCATGAGCAGCATCGAAACCGGGTCGGGCGGCGTGAAGATCGCCGCCGCGATGAAGATGATGAGGACCGTCATGCGCCAGTTCTTGACGAACGCACGGTGCGTGACGAGGCCGACGCGCTGCAGCGCGACCATGACGAGCGGCAGCTGGAACACGAAGCCCATGGCCGCCGTCAACGCGAACAGCAGGTTCAGGAACTGGCCGATGCTGAGCATCGCGCCGACCTGGCTCGGATCCATGATGTTGATGAGGAAGCCGAGGCTGTAGGGCAGCGCGATCCAGTAGCCGAACACGACGCCGGCGACGAGCAGCCCCATCATGAACGGGAAGTAGCGGTAGAAGATCGCGCGCTCGCGCTGGTAGAGGCCGGCCGCGATGAACGCCCACACCTGCCAGATGACGACGGGTCCGGCGAGGATGAGGGCGAACACCAGCGAGGCCCACATGAAGGACATCATGTCCTCCAGCCCGTTCGTGGCGAACAGGTTGTACGGCACCGGATAGCCGGAAGTCTTCGGCAGGTTGTACGTGTACTCCTTGGTGCCGGCGAGGATCGCGTCGCGGTGCTTGCGGCAGTATCTCAGGTATTCCGTGCCCTCCTCGTCGTTGGCGAGCGCACCTTCCGCCTCCTGCTGCTCGAGGTGCTGCACCCAGTTCGTGAAGCCCTGGCGCCACTGCACGCGGTATGGCTCGATGATGATCTGCTGCACCGGACCCTTGAAGGGCAGCAACGCCACGATCGCGACCACGATCGCGATCAGCGAACGGATCACGCGCTTCCTCAACTCATCGAGGTGGTCGCCGAACGACATCCGCGGCAGTGGCTCGTCTTCGTAAGCAGCGCGGATCTTGGGGTCGTCGAGCGTGACCATGGGGCAGACAGACCACGCAATCTACGCCGCCTCTAGCAACAGAAACAGCAAGCAGCACCGGCACCAGGAAGAAGCCCTCCAGAAGCACATCAGGCCCCGGAGCTTCAACTCCGAGGCCTGCGTGCCTTGGCGTTCCGCGGCGTGCGGCGCTTCGAGCGCCGCCTCCCGCCCGCCGTCGCCGGCCTGTTGGCTTGACTCGCTGGCGTCAGGCTTCCGGCAGGCGGGCGGACAATCGGCTACAGCTTGATGAGATCGTGGATCGTCTTCAGGTAGGTGAACTCCACGTTCAAGCGCATGGCATCCTTGTACTCCTGCGACTCCTGCACAGCGGTGAAGTTGTCCTGGGCCTCGTTGATCGGATCGTTGCCGAGGATCACGGTGTCGACACCAGGCGCCATCTTGGTGGCGACCTTGTTGCCGAGGCGCTTCAACAGGAGCGTCAGCTGCTCCTTGTTGTAGGGCGCCGTGAAGCGGCCCATGAGGTAGATCGTGCGCGTGACGCGCGGCGTGAACAGGTCGTTGAACAGCAGGTCGCCTTCGCGCGCGTAGTCACCGACCGGGTCGACGAAGCTGGCGAGCGAGACTTCGGCGCGCTCTTCCTCGACGCGCGTGACCGTCGCGTAGCCCTTGACGGCGGCGCTGTTCGGGTTCTTGACGCGGAACACGGTGCCGGGCTGCAGCAGGTCCTTGCGGCCGAGGTTGATGAAGGCCAACGGCACGCCGTTACGGGCGGCGAGCACCTTGCCGTCGGCGACGTCGGGCGGCTTGATCAGTCGGCCGCGCTCGACCATCGCCGAGACCTGCATCTGCTGCTTGCCGATCTCGCCGCGCATCTCCTTTTCCTTCTTGGCGGCCTCTTCCTTGGTCGACGTCAGTTCCTCGGCCTTGGTGCGCAGACCGTCGGTGAGCTGGGCGATGCTGGTGTCCTTGCTCGACTTCGCCGCTTCGAAGTCCGAACGGGCCTGGTCGAGGTTCTGGCTCCACTCGCGCGACTTGGTGGCCGCATCGGTCGTCGCTGACTGGAACTTCTTGTCGACCTCGGTCTTCTCGGCCAGCGCCTTGTCGCGCTCGCTCTCGATTTCGGCAACGTGCTGGTTCATCTGGCCCACGCGCGTGACCATGGCCCTGAGCACGTTCTCGAGGCTGCTGGCCACCGACACGCCCGCGGCGGCGCAGGCGTCGTCCATGACCTTCTTGACTTCCATGGGGTTCATCATGCCGACGTAGTCGAGGGTCGCGCTGCCGTAGATGCCAGCCGCGTTGGAACGGCCCTCGTACTTGCCGGGCTTGCCGATCACCTTGCCGAGGTCGTCGATGTAGTGCTCGATGAGCAGGCTCTTGCTTTGCAGGGTCTTGGCCTCGGCCTGCGCCTCGTTGCGCTGCTTCAGCAAGTCGCCGTTGGCCGTTTGGGTCACCCAGGCAAACCCCAATGCTCCCAGGAACATGATCAGGAGGATGATGAAGAACATGATCGGAACGTGAGCGGCGCCGCTCTGGCGATTGTGCATTGGAAGCAACTCCAAGGGGGTCTGTTCGGGGGCGTTCGTCCCCGGTGTGAGGCCGGGGGCGAGGGGGAGAAACTGGGGACTCAAGGCGCGCGGATCTTAGGAAGGGACACGAGCCAAGGTCAAGGCGGCGCCTCGATCGAGCTTGCCCGTTCCACCAGTCTACCTCAGGATGAGTGGCATGCCGCTCGACCCTGCCACAGGGGCTCGCCCTGCACCTGCCTTCCGACCACGAACGCCCGTCGTCATCGGCATCCTGGGCGGCATCGCGGCGGGCAAGAGTGCCGTCGCCGGGATCTTCGCCAGCCATGGCCTGCGGCACCTCGACGCCGACCAGGAGGCCAGGGCCGTTGCCACCGAGCCCACTGTACAACGTGCGCTCACCGCGGCGTTCGGTCCCCAGGTGCTCGCCGATGGCGACCTCGACCGCAGGGCACTCGCCGCCCTCGTCTTCCGCGATGCAACGGCGCGAACGAAGCTCGAGGCCATCCTGCATCCGCGCATCCGCGCGCGCATCCTCGCTCAGCTCGCCGAGTGCAGGCAGAGGGGCGACTCGGTGCTGCTCGACGCGCCGCTGCTGCTCGAAGGTGGCCTCATCGCCTGGTGCGACCACGTGGTGTTCGTCGACGCGTCGCCCGCGGTGCGCGCTGCCCGCGCCTCCGCCCGCGGCTGGTCGCCCGGCGAACTCGCGCAGCGCGAAGCGGCGCAGGCACCGCTCGCCGAGAAGCGCGCGCGCGCCGGCTATTGCATCCACAACGATGGTGACTTGGACGAGACAGCCCGGCAGGTCGCCGCTCTACTGCACGAGTGGGCCGCCCGCTCCCCATGACCAGAAAGCCCGTCGCCGCCGTGCTCGAGTTCGCGTCCCTGCAGGCGCTGACCGGCCAGCAGTTGCTCGAACGCGCGCACGCCGAGGACTGGTCGCCACCGTGCAACCTCGACCGCGGCGAACTGCTGAAGGCTCTGCTCGAACATCACTTCGACAACGGCGGCACCGCCGCCGTCGAAGGCGTGCTCGAAATACTGCCTGACGGCTTCGCGTTCCTGCGCACGCCGCAGCACGACTACGCGGCCGGCCCCACCGATGTCTACGTGAGTCCGAGCCAGGTGCGCAACCAGAACCTCAAGTCGGGCCATCGGCTCGCCGGCCCCGTGCGGCCGCCCAAACGGGGCGAGAAGTACTTCGCGCTCGTTCACATCGAACGCGTGAACGGCGGCGAGGTCGACAGCCTGCGCGGTCGGGTGCCGTTCGCCTCGCGCACGCCGGTGTTGCCGACGGCCCGGTTACGGCTCGATCATGCGGATGCCGCGATCGACCTGCGCGTCATCGACCGCCTGGCGCCGTGGGGCATGGGCCAGCGCGTGCTCGTGGTGGCACCGCCCGACTGGAACCGCGCTGGCTTCCTCGCGCGCGTTGCCCAGGCAATCGCCGAGAACCACGGCGACCTCGGGCTCGTCGTCTGCCTGCTCGACCAGCGTCCCGAGGACGCCACCGCCACCAAACGCGCCCTCGCGGACGTGAAGCACTGCGAGGTCGTGGCGACGACCTTCGACGAACCACCGGCTCGGCACGTGGCCCTCGCCGAGACCGTGCTGGCAGCGAGCCAGCGCGAGGTCGAAGCCGGGCGGGACGTCGTGATCCTGTTCGATTCGCTGACGACGCTCGCGCGTGCGAGCCATCTCGAGCAACCGCCGTCGGGGCGGTTGCTGTGTGCCGGCCTCGATGCCACGGCCGTGCAGCGCGGCAAGCGGTTGTTCGCTGCGGCACGCGCCTGTGAAGAGGGCGGTTCGCTCACGGTCGTTGCGACGGCGGTGCACGGCGAGTCGCTGGTCGACGCGGCGATCCTCGCGGAGTTCTCGCACCGCGGCAACAGCGAGGTCGTCGTCGATGCGGGACTCGTCGCGGCCGGGGTAGAACCACCGCTCGACGTGCTGGGCACGCGCACGCGCAACGAGGACGAGCTGGGGTCGGCAGCGGCGCGGGCATCGCTGCAGCAATGGCGGCAGGAACTCGCGGGGCTCGCGCCGATGGAACGCGCCGCGCGCGTCATCGCCCGCTTGCAGGCAGCGACTCCCTGACGCGAGCGCAGTCACTCCAGTGGCAGCCGGATCGCCTCGCGCGTGTCGGCCGTACGGGGCGACCTGGTTGGTCGCCAGCAGTCCCGACCAATGGGCACGGCGACCACCGCCGCGTCGCGAGTTCGACCAGCCCTTGACGTTCCGCCCAGAATTCAGTACAGAATCATCATGAAAATGGTA
>JAYUCN010000299.1:0-5187 GCA_043740335.1 Planctomycetota bacterium | reverse complement strand
ACCGGCTGGGAGCAGGCGCTCTTGCACATGTCATTGGCGCGCGAGACCCGCTTCCTGCCGGCGGGTGCCGCCGCGCAGGCGATGCTGACCCTGCTCGAGGTGACCACGGCACTGCACGCAAGCACCGCGGAGCTGGCGTCGTGAACCCGTTCGATCTGCGCGGGCCCGAGTTCCTCCTGTTCTTCGCCGGCTGCGTCACCGTCGTGCTGATCGCGATCTGGCTCCTGCGCCGGCTGCTCGAGTCGGACTCGCCAGCGCGCGTGGAAGTCGCAGATCCCTACCAGCTCGCGTTCCTGCGCGAAGGTCCGGATGCGGCGGTCGAGGTGGCGATGGTCTCGCTCATCGACCGCGGTCTCCTCGCGGTCACGGCGCCCGAGACCGGTGCCATCACGAACGACGACCGGCAGCCCGCTCGGAAGTCGCGGTCGACGTCGAACGGACTCATCGTCCAGTCCGATCCCAAAGCCGTGGCCGTGCTGCGGCGGCCGTTCGAGAAGAAGGTCTTCGCCTGGTTCGCGACACCGGGCCGCCGCATCAGCGCGAGCATGCCTTCGCTCGCCCAGTGCGCCCAGGAGCACTACCAGGAGCCGCTGCAGCGACTCGATCTCCTGGCCTCGCCCCGCACGCGCTTCCGGCGTGCCCTGCTGGCGCTCGGCGGCACCGCACTGCTGTGGCTGATTGCCGGGACGAAGATCTCGATCGCCCTCAGTCGCGGGCGCACGAACATCGCGCTCCTGATCCTGCTTGCGATCGTGGGCTCGGTCCTGTGCCTGTGCCTCATCGCCGGTCGCACGACCGTGGCCGGTCGGCAGATGATCCGCAGTCTGCAGGGGCTGTTCGAACCGCTGCACGGTCGCGCGCACAGGATCCAGCCGGGCGGCGCCACCAACGAGCTGTCTGTACTGACCGCACTGTTCGGACTGGCCGCGGTGCCGACGACGATCTTCCCGCACCGCGACGTGATCCGCCGACCAGCGCCGGTCCGTGAGTCATGGTCCTCTTGCGGTGCTGCCTCGTCGTGTTCGTCGGGCTCGTCGTGCGGAGGCGGAGGGTGTGGCGGCGGAGGTGGTGGCTGCGGCGGGTGCGGGTCATGAACGACCGCTTCGGTCTCGGCTGGCGCAGGGAGCTCGCAGCCGGCGTGTTGGCGCACATCGATCGCCTCGACCTCGTGGAAGTGATCGCCGACGACTGGCTGCGCGCCTCGCGTCACGATCTGCGGGCGCTCGAGACGCTCGCGGCGCAGTTGCCCGTCACGCTGCACGGGATCGGGCTCGGGCTTGCCTCGACGCTCCCCGTCGATGTCGGCCGCACCGAAGCGCTCGGTCGCCTGGTGGGGCGCGTGCGGCCTGTTCACTGGTCGGAGCATCTGGCGTTCGTCCGCGCGGGTGGCATCGAGGTCGGGCACCTGGCCGCACCGCCGCGCAACCCGGCGACGGTGGCTGGGGCCGTGCGCAACCTGGAGCGGATCGCGCGCCGCACAGGCAGCTGCCCGCTGCTCGAAAACGTCGCCACGCTGATCGAGCCACCGGGCAGCTCGATGGACGAGGCCGCGTGGATCACCGCGGTGGTCGAGCAGAGCGGTGCTCTGCTGCTGTTGGATCTGCACAACCTGCACGCCAACGCTACGAACTTCGGGTTCGACGCGCGCGCGTTCCTCGGCCGGATCCCGATCGAGCGAGTGCGCGCGGTGCACCTGGCCGGCGGGCGTTGGATCGAGCGCTTCGGCAGAAGGCGCCTGTTGGACGACCACCACCACGACGTGCCCGCCGCGGTCCACGAACTGCTCATCGAAGTCGGCCAGCGCGCACCGCAGCCGCTCGACGTGATCCTCGAGCGCGATGGTCGCTACCCGCCGTTCGCCGATCTGCTGGCCGAACTCGACCTCGCGCGGGTGGCGCTGGCCAGGGGCCGCGCGCTGCGGCAGGAGGCGGTGGCGTGACCGGGCCGCGGTTCGAAGCGTTCCTGGCGCGGCTCTACGCGGACGAGCAGGCGCTGGCTCGGTTCCGGGCCGATCCGCGCGGCGAAGCGTCGCGCGGCGGCCTCAGCGAGGACGAGACCGCGGCGGTGCTCGCCGCGGATCCCGCCGCCCTGCAGCTCGCCGCCGAGAGCTTTGCCCACAAGCGTTCGAACGCGCCGGTGGCGCGACGCCGTTCGTGGTGGCGCGTGTGGAGTTGAAGTACCCAGACCGCGGCTTGGCTGGGCTGGAAGTGCTGCCGTAGATCGACAGTGCGATCATGCGGTAGCCCTGCTCCCGGCGTCGCGTCGTCGCCGCAAGAATCACACCACCGCGACCTTCACGGCGTGGATCGGCGGCAGCGAGTCGAACAGACACTCCCACTGTTCGCCGCCATCGCGCCCGATCCACAACTGGCCCGTCGTCGTCCCGAAGTAGAGCGCTGGCGACTTGTGCTCGTCGATGTCCATGCCATCGCGCTGCACGGTGAAGAAGCTCTCCTTCTTCGGCAAGCCGCGCGCGAGCTTCTGCCACGAGCCGCCACCGTTCTCGCTGCGCCAGACCGCCGGCGCGCCGCCCGGACACGTGCGCGTCATCGGCTCGAGCGGCAGCACGTAGACCGTGTCGGGATCGTGCGGGTGCACGACGATCGGGAAGCCGAAGTCCGACGGCAGCCCCTTGGCGATCGAACGCCAGGTCTTGCCATGGTCGTCGCTGCGCAGCACCCCGATGTCCGGCCGCGGCCCACCGGGCCCGCTCCATTCGGCCCAGCCGCCGTGGTTCTGCATGTAGAGCCGGCCGGGTGCATCCTTGTGGCGCGCAATCTTGTGCACGCACTGGCCGAACTCCGGGTAGGGATCGGGCGCGAAGCCAGCCCCCACACCAAGGTTACTCGCCGCGAAGCTCTGCCCGCCGTCTTCGCTGAGGTAGTGGCCACCGGTCGAGATGCCGAGATGCACGCGATTGCCATCGCACAGGATCGTGTGCATGCAGAGCCCGCCGTTCCCGGGTTGCCACTTGCGAGCGTGCTCGTGGTTGCTGATGCCCGCGACCATCTCCCACGAATCGCCGCCGTCGCCGCTGCGGAAGAGCGACGCCGGCTCGACGCCGCACCAGAGATCCTTCTTGTCGTTGCCGGCCTGCAGCGACCAGATGTTGGCGAGCGCGCGCCCATCGTCCTTGGCGAACGCAGGTGCTTGCTTCGTCTCCTTCCACTTCTTGCCGAGGTCGGTCGAGCGCAGGACCTTCATGCCGAAGAAGGGGTTGCAGCTCGAGGCGTAGATGCGCGGCGTGCCGCGCGTGTCGATCAGCGTCGTGTACACGGCGACGCCCGAGCCGAACGGCCCGCGCAACGCGAACCGTTGCCTCGTCTTCGTGGCCTCCGCGACGAAGACGCCCTTCTTGGTACCGATGCTGAGAATGACGCGATCTCCCATGTTCAACCTCCTGAGACTGCGGGCAAGACGGTGACGACATCCCCTGGCACGAGCGCCGTGTCGAGCCCTTGCCGATCGCGCATGTGGGACGTGTTGACGAACAGGTTCACGTGGCGGCGCAGCGTTCCCGTCTCGTCGCAGATGCTGCGGTAGAGCGACGGGTAGCGCCGCTCGATCTCTTCGAGCAGCACCCGCATGTTCGCGGCCGACAGCGCGATCTCCGCGGCGCCTCCGCAGCAGGCGCGCAGCGCGGCTGGAACATGGATCGTGATGGTCGTGGCTCGGACCATGGTCGGGTGCAGGGGCCGGGAACATAGATGCTGGCAGCCGTGCCGGTCCAGTTGCCATCGACCCAGAGGGGAGGAACTCGCCGATGCGAACGCCGGTCACCATACCCGAGACTCGTTTCGTGCTCAGGTGCTCAGAGGCAACCCGAGTGTCAAGTTCGGCAGCACCTACCGCGAGGTTGCCTTCCTGGTCTTTGCCGAAGCCTACGTCTCGCGAATGCTCGACCGCGACGAGTTCCGCGCGCACTGCGACCGCTACCAGACCCGGGACCGGATCCTGGAGAATCTGCAGAGAGTCCCTGGCCGAGTGACACGCGGCGGGCCGATCACTGCCAACCGCCGAGTTGCACGTGCAGCGCCCTCGTCGTCGTCAGTCCCAACGCGTTGGCCGCGGGATCGATCACGGCACCCTGCGCGATCACGACGAGGCCGATCGCACTCGGCACCGCCGGCACATCCCACTGGAACCTCGCTGTGCCAGCAGACCCCGTGAGCGCCGCGAAGCTCGTCACCGGGTTCGTGTAGAGCATGCACGCGGCACCACCGAAGCTGACGAGCGGCACCGCGGTCGCTTGCACGCCGAGCACCGTGAGCGCGAACCGGCCGGCCGGCGCGTTGCCGAGGTCGAACGTGAGGCGTTCGCCGATCTCGGGCGTGCCGCTCATCGCGAAGCTCGGCAGGCCAGCCGAGCCGAGGCAGGCGGTGCCAACCGCGGACACCGCACCGGGCACGTGCACGAAGCCCGGCAGGTACACCTGCGGGAACAGATCGGTCGGCGGCCAGATCGAGATCGTGTTGGCGATGTTGCTGAGCTGCTGGCCGTGCACGTCGCCCGCCAGGTTGTTGCGGTCGCCGTTGGTCAGGAACACGAACGACAGGCCGTCGGCGCGCCGCGCGATGAAGGACACTGCACCGTAGAGGCGACCGTTGTGGTGGTACATCGCCACCTGCCCGCCCTGGCCGTCGTCCACGTTCTTCAGGAACCAGCCGCGCATGAGCGTGCTGTAACCGGGCTGCACCGTCCACATGTTCGCGGTCTCCACCGGGCCGAGCAGCGGGTTGCCAGCACCGAGATCGAACGCGGCGAGGACCTTCGCGTAGTCGGGCGCAGCCATGACCCAGGCACCGTGCGAATCCATGTTCTCCTTGTTCAAGGCACCGTACTGACCGGCCACCCACGGCTGCGGGTCGCTCATGACGCTGCGGTTCAGCATCGGCACGTACGGGTGGTAGGTGACCTCGCCGGGATACAGACCACTGAACAGCGAGCCGGCGATGCGCGGCCGCGTGATGCCGAGCGGAGCGAACACGCGCTGCTGCACGATCTGCGCATAGCTCAGGCCAGGGTTGCGCGCCTCGAGCACCTGGCCCAGCACGGAGAAGCCGAAGTTGCTGTACTGCGAGTCGGTGTTCGGTTGGAAGTCCAGCATCTGCGTGCCGATCATGTAGCGAAGGATCAGGCTCTTGCCGATCGGCAGCGGTTGGCTGAACGTGCTCGCGATCGTGGCGT
>JAYUCN010000298.1:0-2116 GCA_043740335.1 Planctomycetota bacterium | reverse complement strand
TCGAGTTCGAGGGACACCAGTTGTTCGAACAGCAGCGTGCCGGCGAATCCGGCGATGTTCGGCAGCGCCATCAGGGTCCCACGTGGCACTCGCACTGTGCGGTCGCGCGCGGCGCAATGCCGAGCAGGACGATCGCGGCCAGCATGATGGCGAACGGCGACGAGGCGGCGGAACGGAGGTGTGGCATGGCTGTGCGGGTGCGGCCACGGAATGGGGTTCGCAACCCGAATGCTACCGATCGCCGCCTTCCCGACCATCCCCGGTGACCAGGCTCGGTACGCGTGCCGGCGAAAAATGCGTTCAATGGTCCTGCATGTTCGCCCCGCGTGGTGTTCAATCCGCGCGCGTTCGGTGCTCGGCGAACCACGAGATGTGGACGCGATGCCCCCGCCGCGCGACCGGAGTCTCCCGACTTGAGCACACCGCAGAAAGAACTTCGTGCCTGGACCACCCGCGACAGTGTCGAGCTCTACCAGCTCGGTGCCTGGGGCGGTGAGTCGTACGCGATCAACGACCGCGGCGAACTCGTCGTGCAGCCCATGGGCAAGAACGGCCCCAAGTTCTCGCTGCCCGAACTGGTCGAAGACCTGCGCAGCCGCGGCATCGAACTGCCGCTGCTGCTGCGCATCTCGGACATCCTGCAGCTGCGTGTGCAAGCCCTGGCCGGCGCCTTCAAGAAGTCGATCGAGGAGTGTGGCTACAAGGGGCGCTATCGACCGGTGTTCCCGATCAAGGTCAATCAGCAGCGCGACGTCGTCGAGGAGCTGGTGGACTTCGGCAAGGACTACTCGCTCGGGCTCGAGGCCGGCAGCAAGCCGGAGCTGCTGGTCGTGCTCGCGCACATGACCAACCCCGATGGCCTCGTCATCTGCAACGGCTACAAGGACGCGAGTTTCATCGAGACGGCGATGCTGGCCCAGAAGATGGGCCTCTACACGATCATCGTCGTCGATCGTTTCGACGAGCTCGAGACCGTGCTGTCCGTCAGCAAGCGGTTCGATCTGCGGCCGCACATCGGCGTGCGCGCCAAGCTCGCCAGCCGCGGTGCGGGCAAGTGGCAGGAGTCGGGCGGCGAGAAGTCGAAGTTCGGTCTGACTGCCGGCGAGATGGTGCAGGTGGCCGAACGGCTGCGCGAAGTGGGCATGCTCGATTGCCTCGAGCTGCTGCACTTCCACATCGGCAGCCAGATCACCGCGATCCGCGCCATCAAGGACGCGCTCAAGGAGGCTACCCGCTTCTACGCGGAGCTGCACGACCTCGGTGCCGGCCTGAAGTTCCTCGACGTCGGCGGCGGTCTCGCCGTCGACTACGACGGCTCGCAGACGAACTTCCACAGCTCGGCCAACTACTCACTCCAGGAATACGCGAACGACGTCGTCTTCGCCGTGCAGCAGGCGTGCGACGAGAAGGGCATCGCGCATCCTGACGTCATCAGCGAATCGGGCCGCGCGCTGACCGCGCACCACGCGATCCTCGTGTTCGACGTGCTGGGAGTGAGCAAGCAGCAGATCGAGGTGCCGCCTGGCGCCGACAAACACGAGGACAGCACCATCGCCAACATGGTGCAGATCCTGCGAGACATCTCGCTGAAGAACTTCCAGGAGAGCTACCACGACGCGCTGCAGCTCAAGGAAGAGGCGATCAGCCTGTTCAATCTCGGCTACCTCGACCTGAAGGGTCGCGCCATCGCCGAGACGCTGGTCTGGGCCATCTGCGACCGCATCCGCCTCATCGCCAACACGCTCGACTACGTGCCCGACGAACTGCAGGGCCTCGAGCGCGCGCTGGCGGACACCTACTACTGCAACTTCTCGGTGTTCCAGAGCGCCCCCGACCACTGGGCCGTGAAGCAGCTCTTCCCGACGATGCCGATCCACCGCTTGCAGGAACGTCCGACGCGCCGCGCGATCCTCGCCGACCTCACCTGCGACAGCGACGGCAAGATGGACCAGTTCATCGATCTCCGCGACGTCAAGCACACCCTCGAGCTCCACGCCCCGAACGGCGAGCCCTACTACATCGGGAGCTTCCTGGTCGGGGCGTACCAGGAGATCCTGGGCGATCTGCACAATCTCTTCGGCGACACCGACGCCGTGCACGTCCGGCTCGACGGCGA
>JAYUCN010000297.1:0-5205 GCA_043740335.1 Planctomycetota bacterium | reverse complement strand
ACGTGCAGCAGTCGGCTGCAACCACGACGCAACGCCCGCTCGTGTGGTCCATCGGCTTGAACCGTGAGGCCTGCCTCTGCGCGCAGGTCCGACCAGCTTCTGTCGTTTGCGTAGACGTCGGCGAGTTCGAAACCGGTCTCGTCGAGAAACGCCGCGAGCGAGACCTCCGGTCGGCCCTGTGCCAGCTGTCGCAGTTCGGCGACCTTGGCCTTCCACTGACTCGGGATCGCCTCGCGCACGTTCCTGAGAACGCGCTCCTTGGCGACAGGGTCCAGCTGCATGTGGCACCCCGCCGGCAGGAACGGAAAGCCGTTCCCGATCTGCGCGATCAGGTCCTTGCGGCTGCCGCCGAGCAGCGCTCGGAAGCGGCGATCGAAGCGGAACTCGTGTCGGTGCTGACCGACGAAGTCGAGCACGGTGCACGCGGATTTGCCGTGGCTGCGGCGCAGCCCGCGGCCAAGTTGCTGCAGGAACAACGTGGCGCTGTCGGTCGGTCGCAGGAACAGCAGCGTGTCGACGCCGGGCGTGTCGAGGCCCTCGTTGAAGAGGTCGACCGAGAACAGGACCTTGACCTTGCCGGTAGCCAGATCGCGCAGCGCCTGCGCACGATCCGTATCCAGTGTGTCGGACCATACGGCGATGGCGGGAATGCCGGCGGCCACGAAGATCCTGGCCATGAACCGCGCGTGTTCGATGCTCACGCAGAAACCGAGCGCCCGGATGCGCGCCACGTCATCGACGTGATCGACCAACTGTTGCACGACCAGTCGGCCCCAGGACTCGCTTGCCGTGTAGACGTTGCTCAAGGCGGCGACGTCGTAGCCGCGTCCCCGGCGCCATGGCACTTCGCGCAAGTCGATGTCGTCGGCGATGCCGTAGTAGAGGAACGGCACCAGTCGCTGCTGGTCGATCGCATCCCATAGACGGAGCTCGGCGGCGATGCGGTCGTCGAACCAGTGCAGGATCGGCAGGTCGTCGCTGCGTTCTGGGGTTGCGGTCAGGCCCAGGAGCTCGATCGGCTGCATGTGCTCCAGGAGCCGCCGGTACGAGCTGGCCGCCGCATGGTGGAACTCGTCGACGACGACCACATCGAAGTGGTGGGGATCCAGGTTGTCGTAGCCACTGGCGGTGAGACTCTGGATCGAGGCAAATACGTGATCGAACTTCGCGGGCCGCTTGCCACCGACCCAGAGCTCTCCGAACGACGAGTCGCGAAGAGCGTGTTGGAACGTGGCGAGGCTCTGTCTCAGGATCTCTTCGCGATGCGCCACGAACAGGAGTCGCGTGCGCGGCAGCTCCGCAGTCAACCGCGCGTAATCGACCGCGGCCATGACGGTCTTGCCCGTGCCGGTGGCTGACACCAGCAGGTTGCGGTGATGGCCCGACTGACGCGAAAGTTCGATCTGTTCGAGCAGTCGTTCTTGGAAGGGTTCGAGGCGCAGTTCGATGGGGCTGAGAAGGAGTTGAGGCGTGCCTCGACTGGCTGACTCGACTCGCGTCGCGAAGTCCTCTGAGTCGTAGGCGACGAACTCCGGGTTGTTCCAGTAGGCGTCGAAGACGGCGCTGACCTTTCCGACCACGGGCGCATTGCGCGCTCCGGAGACACGGACGTTCCATTCGAGGCCACTGACCTGCGCCGAATGCGTGAGGTTGGACGAACCGATGTAGGCGGTCGAGAAGGTCGAGGAGCGGTGGAACAGCCAGGCCTTTGCGTGCAAGCGAGTCGAGCCCGCGTCGTACGACACGCGAACATTGGCGCCGAGGCGCCGCAGGTCGTCGAGTGCTGCTGGCTCGGTGGAACCCGTGTAGGTCGTGGTCAACACGCGCAGCGGGCGTCCAGCGAGACAATGTCGACGCAGCGCGTCGAGCAGTGGGACGATGCCACTGCGTCGGATGAACGCCATGACTACGTCGATGCGATTCGCGGAGGGGATCTCGGCCTGGATCTGGCTGCCAACCGTTGGTTCCCCGGGGGCGTTCGTGAGCAGAGCCGTGTCGAGCAGGGGAATGAGCGGCTCGTTGAGCACCTCGGGCGTGCCGTCTGGCAACTTGGCCAGGATGGCGCGCAGAACGTTGTCGCGTTCGACGGGCACATCCATCGCGATGTCACTGCCTGACACGAGCATGTCGACCTGAGCGATGAGCGTCCGTGCGAGCGCGACTCCGAGCTGAACCCGCTGTTTCTCCTCGACGCCTTCGAGCGCACGTTGAACGACACGAGAGAGGTGGAGCGCGATTCGGTCCGCGGCCTCTGCAGACCTCAAGTCCTCACGTTTTGCGAGCAGACGCGCGTCGAGGTGATGCAGACTCGCCTCGAGCGCCTCGGTGACGAGTGTTTCGTAGAGACCTCGCTCACCGATCATCGCGCCAGTATGCCCTCGGAATCTGCACTCGGCCTCTATCGATTCGAAGACGACCTCCGTAGAGGCACCGCATGTCCGTTGCCGCGATCGCCCCTGCCCCGACTCCGCCGCCCGCTGCCTCCGCGGGCCCAGTCCCCACCGCGGAACGCATCACCTCGATCGACACCGTGCGCGGCTTCGCCGTGCTCGGCATCCTCGTGATGAACATCGTCGAGTTCGCCTGGCCGGACGAGGCGTACTCCAACCCCGCGTTCGCCGGCGGCAGCACGGGCCCCGACCTCTGGACCTACTACCTCCAGATCGCGCTGTTCGACGGCAAGATGCGCGCCCTGTTCTCGATGTTGTTCGGCGCGGGACTCGTGCTGATCGCCGAGCGCATGGCGAACAAGAACGAGCCCTCGGGCCCGAGCCCGACCGACCTGTTGCTGCGCCGCTGCCTGTGGCTCGTGCCGTTCGGCATCGTGCATCGCTTCTTCCTGCAGTGGACGGGCGACATCCTCTATCAGTACGGCCTGCTCGGCGTGATCGCGGTCGCGTTCCGGCATCTGCGCGCGCGCACGCTGATCGTGCTCGGCACCGTCTGGATGCTCGCGTTCGTGCCGATCGGACTGCGCAATTACTCGCAAGCGTGCGACACGCGCGCCCAGGCGGCCGAGGCCGTGCGACTGCAGGAAGCGAACGAGAAGGTGCCCGACGCGCTCGTCGCGGCGCAGAAACGCTGGCAGACGCGCGAAGCGTCGATCCCGCCGAAACCCGAGACCGTGCAGAAGGAGATCGCGGACGTGCGCGTCGACTACTGGCAGCTCTTCCGCAACCGCTGGGACTACCATCACAACTTCCAGTCGTCGTTCCTCTACTACTACTGGGACTTCGACGTGCTCGGCATGATGTTCCTCGGCATGGGGCTCGCGAAGACGGGCTTCTTCCATGGCCGCAGTCGCCGTGGCGTCTACCTGGGCCTGCTCGCGGCGGGCGCCGCGGTGGCCGTCGCCCAACTCGTGTGGGCGATGGCGTGGCAGGCAACCGGCTTCCGCGCCACGGCCCTTGGCCTGCGCCTCGTGCAGGACGTCACGTACGCCCATTCGCGCGCGCTCGTGGCGCTCGCGTGGGCCTCGGTACTGCTGCTCGTGTTGCGCGCCGAGTGGCTGCGTTGGTTCACCGACGCACTCGCCGCCGTCGGCCGCATGGCCTTCACGTGCTACATCCTGCAGACCGTGGTCTGCTCGCTGCTGTTCTTCGGCTACGGCTTCGGACTCTTCGGCACGATCCCGCGCGCGTGGCTCATGCTGGTCGTGCTCGGTGTCTCGTTGCTGCAGGTCGTCGTCAGCCGACTGTGGCTGCGTGCGTTCCGCTTCGGCCCGCTCGAGTGGGCGTGGCGCTCGTTGACCTGGTGGCGACTGCAGCCATTGCGTCGCGAGGTCGTGTGACGAACGTCAAGACCAACCGATCGTCACGAACGGGCCGACTTCACGGATCTGCCGGCGCCGTCACTCGCAGCACCGACCTCGGTCACGGGATCAGAAGGAGCCGTTCGCCTGCTTCGTCCTCTCTCGTCCAACAGCCGGCCGCCATTGATGCCACCGATGCCCGTGGTGATCGCGCCGAGGAGCGCGCCATCCGGGGAGATCAGGAGACCACCGGGTTGACGCACACCCAGGCTCTGGATGGTCGCCCAGCCGGTTTCGAAATCGTCGACGCCGTCGCAGTTGATATCGAGTTCGTCAGGGTCGTTCGGCGTGCCAGCGAGGAACCCGTTCGTGAACAGCGTGCTGATGGCGGAGAGCCGCTGATCGAACCAGCAGTTGAACACCAGCGTGGCCGACAGCGGAAACTCGAAGTCGTTCCACACCGAGAACAGCACGGTGTTGGTGTCCTGGTCGGTGCCGGTCAGGTTGATCAACGCCAACTGCGACTGGGCGACAGCAAGGAAGGAATCGATGTAGAGCTTGTCCGCGAGCCGCTCGTATTCGACGCCGTCGAAGTCCAAGGCGCCATCGCCGTCGACGTCCGTAGCCTGGCCAGCCGGCTTGGGCGATTGCAGAGCGATCGCTTCGATCGAGAAGGAGATGCCGGTTGCGCTCAGCACCAGTTCCGAGCCGAGCAGGTCGTTGTGCGACCATGCCGTCTGGAAGAGGGACGGGTCCTCAGCGCTGATCACGAGGTAGCCCTCCTGGCCAGGAGCGAACGTCGCGTTGTGGCAGGTGGTGAGCACCGAAAGGGTGTCAGCAGGGGTCAGGGGTTCGACGCGGTCGAAGATCGCGCAGTTCAGTGGCCGGAAGGGATTCAGCGGGTTGGCGGCCACGTTCACGTACTCGAAGTGCACGTTCGTGGAGCCGCCGAGGCTGAGGACCGTGGCCGGCAGCAGGTTGATGTTCGTCACGGAAACGACCGTGAAGAAGCCAGCTGCACCGCCCGAACGGTGGACTGGGTAGATGAGCACGCTGCCAGGTTCACGGCCACCGGCCATCGCACTCGACGCGAGAGTGGCCATGCAGAGCGTGGCCAGGGAAGGAGCAAGGAGTTTCATTGAGGTCTACGGAATCATTGGTTGCAGGTCAGGTTGTCCCTCGAGACGAAGAAAGGCTTTCTTGGTTCGAGACGCGCGGAATCTATGAGTGCTGGACGATCTGTCAAGTCACCCAACAGGGCGTGGCCAGCCAGCAACCATGGCATGGGCCGCAGGCCATGCAAACAGAAAGCCGCACCGCCGCGAGGCCGGTCCGCAGATGGCGCGGTCGGCAAAGGTTGAGTGGTCGGGCCGAGAGGATTTGAACCTCCGACCTACTGGTCCCAAATCCGGGGCCGACCCTTCCGTGATATGCGCAGCAAATGACGGTAGCTG